>CAZAMY010000596.1:0-2096 GCA_964485995.1 uncultured Sediminispirochaeta sp. | reverse complement strand
GCGTTTGCACCAGAACCACCAGATCGAGAGCCCCCACATCTATCCCCAGCTCCAGGGAGTTGGTCGCCACAATTGCCCTGAGTTCGCCCTTCTTCAATTTGGCCTCCACGGTGAGCCGCAGCTCTTTGGACAGGCTGCCGTGGTGGGCATAGGCAATCCGCTCCCCGGCCGCTTCGTTTATCAGCCGGGCCAATTTTTCGACCAGCCGGCGGCTGTTGGCGAACACCAGGGTAGAGTTGTGCGACCGGGTCAGCTGGTGAATCCGTCCGGCGATCATCTGCCAGAGCGAGTCCGCTGCCTCCGGCCCCGATTGGAGCAGCGGACTGTTCGAATCGGCGGCCATAATTTCGAGGCTGTACTGCTTTTCTTGCTGCGAGCGGCAGAGTGTAACGGCCCGGCGGCGGTACTCGGGGTTTCCAGGGCTTCCCTGTACCGTATATCCGGCTATGAAATCGGATACGGTCGAAGCCGGTCGGACGGTCGCCGAGAGGGCGATGCGCTGAAATTCGCCCCACTCGGCGGCCGCCCGTTCGACTGCCGCAATCAGGTAGACACCCCGCTTGGTCCCGACCAGCGAGTGAATCTCATCCAGTATGAGGATATCCAGGTGGCCGAAGAGGCTGCGGCCGCCGTGCGACGAGAGCAGAATGTTGAACGATTCGGGGGTGGTGATGAGGATTTCCGGGGGGCACCGGAGCATCTTCCGCCGCTCGTTCTGCGGAGTGTCGCCGCTGCGGGTGAGTACGCGAATTTCGGGAAAATCCCGGTCCCGCTCCCGTAACAGGTCCCGCAGCTCGGATAGCGGTATCAGCAGGTTGCGGCGTACATCGCTGCCCAGGGCCTTCAGAGGTGAAATGTAGAGCACCGACATTACCCCCGTCGGAAGTTCGCCGGTGACCAGACGGTTGAGGGTCCACAGAAAGGCGGTCAGGGTTTTTCCGCCGCCGGTGGGAGCGGTAACCAGACAGTGGCCGCCCTCTGCGACGACCGGCCAGCTGATCTGCTGAATCTCGGTGGGTGTCCCGTAACGCTTCTCAAACCACTCTCTGATGAGCGGGTGAAAAAGTGCGAGGCTCGATTCGGGACGGTCGTTTTTATTCATGAAAACGAGTATAGCCGATCCATCGGCCGGCGGGCAACTATAGAATTGCTATGCCCGGAAAAGCAAAGCTAAGGCCCGGCGTGCCGAAACTTGGGCGGCCGGGCCGCCTATAGCGAACCGGCTATATTAAAAGTTTTATTGATTTCTGCTTCTGGACGGCCGCTCGCCCACTTCAATGCGGGTGGTCCGCTCGTCACCGTCGCGGTAGTAGGTGATTCGCACGGTTTCGCCGATGGACACTTCGTTTTCGAGATAGCCCAACAGGTCTTTGTAGTTTTCGACCTCGCGTCCGTCGACACCGACGATGATGTCGCCGCCGACTAAGAGCCGTCGGTTGCCGATGCGCAGCTGTCGCTGTCCGCCCTGCAGCCCGGCTTCGTCGGCCGGGCCGCCGTCGAGTACTTGAACGAGCAAGAGTCCCTTATCCACGGAAACGTCCTGGTTGGCGCGCTCCAGCAGGCGGGCAAAGCCCGGTGTCAGGTTGATGGGGCGAATGCCGAGCCAGGGATGCGGGTAGCTTCCGGTTTCGATGAGGGAGGTGACTACCTTGTCGACGGTGTTGGCGGAGATTGCAAAGCCGATGCCGGCGCTGGCGCCGCTGGGGCTGATGATGGCCGAATTGACGCCGATCACCTCGCCGTTCATGTTGAGGAGCGGTCCGCCGGAGTTTCCGGGGTTGATGGGCGTGTCGGTTTGAATGGCCTCGCTGATGAAGCTGCCCTGGGGGCTCCGGATGACTCTGCCGAGGGCCGAGATTACGCCGAAGGTAAGGGTACGTTCGAAGCTGAAGGGGTTGCCCAGGGCAATGACGAACTCACCGACCTGCAGGCCGTCGGAGTTTCCTATGGGGATGGGTTCGGGTAGATTCCCGTCGTCTATTTCGAGAACTGCCAGGTCGGTCAGCGGGTCGGTGCCGACGACCTCGGCTTCATATACCTGGTCCTGGCCGAGGGACACGGTGATGGTTTTTGCGTTGCGCACAACATGGAAATTG
>CAZAMY010000595.1:0-2099 GCA_964485995.1 uncultured Sediminispirochaeta sp. | reverse complement strand
CGGTCTTCTTCATCGCTTTTCGCAGTAAGTAACACTACATATGGATCTGAATTTCGTCTGAGCTTACGCAACACTTCAAGGCCGTCGATTCCCGGCAGCATGATATCCAGTATTACTACGTCGGGATTGAATTTCTGCGCTATAGACAGGGCTTGTCGTCCCTCGTTGGCGCTTTTCACGGTATAGCCCTCGCGCTCGAAGTAGGCTTGTACCGTAGTTACGATTGCTTTTTCATCATCGACTACCAGAATATTCATGTAGAACTGAATGCTCCTCCTCTATAAGTATTGCAACTAAACATTCCCGGGTCAAACACAAGTTATGGTGGGTATTCAGGCGGTTATCGGAAAAAAAGAACCGGACCGGGAAAAAGGAGGAGAAACCCGGTCCGGTTTATGTTTTTAGTAGCATTCTCTTTTTATTACATAACAATCAAAGCTGCCGGAGGTTACAAAATTTCCGGATTTACACAATCCGGAGGAGTTTCGCCGGCTATCATTGCGCTCAGGTTGCGGGCCGCTTTGAGGGCCATGTTAGTACGGGCCTCCTCGGTTGCCGAGGCAGTGTGCGGGGTAAGCACTGCGTTTGACAGCTCGGCCATTCCTGCGGCCATCTTTGGCTCGGCTTCGTACACGTCCAAGCCCGCCCCGGCAATCTCGCCGGTTTTGAGTGCCTGCACCAGATCGGCCTCATTGATGACCGGCCCCCGGGAGGTATTGATCAGGTAGGCGGTGGATTTCATCTTTTTGAAAGTCTCTGTATTAAACAGATGCCGGGTAGAGTCCATCAGCGGCACATGGATGCTCACAAAGTCCGATTTGGCCAGCAGGGTGTCGAAATCGACCCGGCGGGCGTTGCACTTCTCATTCAGCACTTCGTTCTCCACTACATCGGTGTAGAGAACATTCATATCGAAACCGGTCGACTTCAGGGCCATGGCGGTGCCTATCCGGCCGGTGCCGACCACACCCAGGGTTTTGCCGCTTACATCGCCGCCGATGAACTGCAGCGGACCCCAGCCGCCCCATTTCCCGGCGCGCATAAGCCCGTCCGATTCCACCACCCGGCGGGCTACTGCAAACAGCAGGGCCCAGGCCATTTCAGCGGTTGCATCGGTCAGGACCCCCGGGGTGTTGGAGACCGGTACTTTTCGCCGGGTAGCTTCCGGCACGTCTATGTTGTCGTAGCCGACGGCATAGTTGGCCACACCGCGCAGCTGCGGCGCCGCATCGAAAAACTCGCCGTCGATTTTGTCGGTCAGCAGGCAGAGCACACCGTCGGCGGACTGTACTGCTGACAGGAGTTCGGCCCGGCTGAGGACCCGATCGTGCGGATTTACCTCGACCTCAAATTTTTCTTTGAGCAGGTCTATTCCGGCCTGTGGAATTCTGCGGGTGATGTATACTTTTGGTTTGTTTTCCATTTTAGCTTCCTTTCTAACTCGTTCTACATAGTTTTACCCGGCCGGGCAGGTTCACTTCAGCCCCAGCAGATTCTCTTCAATGAACTTCCAAGTTTTCATATAATCATCGCCGTGGATGAGGGTATCCAGCTGTTTTTCATCGATCGATTCGAGGAGCTTCCAGACCTTGTTGGTCAGGCGGCTGTTGATCTCGAAGGTGTCACGGATTGGCCACCGGGTAGGGGAGGTGTCGGATGTTAGGTAGTCGCTGTACCCGATTTTCCGCAGGTAGTACATGAACTCGATGTACTCGAGAATGTGCTTCGAGCCGGCGAAGAAGTCCCAGTCCCATAGGGCGTTATTGTCATTAATATGTACATACAGTTTATAGGGGCTGTTGTGGACCAGTAGTGCGGCTTCGGAGGGGTTTTCATTTCCGTAGATCGAGTGGCCGAAATCGAGGGTAATGCCCATATTCGGGGCGTCCACCTGGTTTAGCAGGAGGATAGTCTTGGCGGTGTCGTTTACAAAGCAGCGGCCCCGGGTCTCGCTGGGCTTGTACTCGATGTACAGCGGCATGTCCGGGTTGTAGCGGCCGGCTTCGCGGAACGATTCGACCATGTTGTTCCAGTATTCCTCGTAGTCCAGCTGAAAGCTGAACTCGTACCCGTCCCCTAGTGGACAGCAGGTAACCTTG
>CAZAMY010000594.1:0-2107 GCA_964485995.1 uncultured Sediminispirochaeta sp. | reverse complement strand
TTCCGACCGGGACAAATTGGGCCGGTATACCGCAGAATCAGGAAACCTACGTTGTCTGCAACGCCGATGAAGGGGAGCCCGGCACTTTTAAAGACCGGTATATTATGGAAAACACCCCCTTTCTCATGATCGAAGGTATGACAATTGCCGCTTATGCAGTGGGTGCTCACAAGGGATATGTATATATCCGCGGTGAATACCCTTCAGTGGCTAAAACAGTACAATCGGCTCTGCAGACGGCCCGCGATCAGAACCTCCTGGGCCACAGCATTCTCGGGTCCGATTTCGAGTTCGACATCGAGGTGACACGGGGCGGAGGCTCTTACGTAGTCGGCGATGAGACCGCGCTGCTGAGTTCTCTTATGGGAAAGCGGGGTTTTCCCTGGATGAAGCCGCCTTATCCAACCGAGAAGGGGCTGTGGGACAAACCCACCGTACTCAACAATGTAGAAACCCTGGCCTATGTGCCTCTCATTCTTGCCCACGGTGCGGCGGCATTTGCATCGATGGGAGCCGAGAGTTCGCCCGGACCCAAACTGTACAGTGTCAGCGGACATGTGAATTCGCCCGGAATTTACGAATTCCCGATGGGTGTAAGCGTCAAAGAGCTGCTCAAAACCGCCGGCGGAGTCCAAGGCCAACTGAAGGCGGTGCAAATAGGAGGTACTGCAGGCCCGATTTATGATGATACGGCACTTTCGATGCAGCTCGATTACAGCTCTATGCAGGCAGCCGGTGGCACTCTGGGTTCCGGGGCTGTCGTAGTAATGAACTCTAAAACCAACATGGCCGGGGTGCTGGATGTCAGCATGCGTTTTTTTGCCGAAGAGTCCTGCGGACAGTGCTTCCCCTGTCGTTACGGGACCCGGCAGTTGAACTATATGGCCAACCGTATCGCCGCCGGGAACGGGGAGCACCGCTACCTTCCGCTTATGCGAGAGACCGGCGAAGTGATGAAAGCTACCTCCTTCTGCCCATTCGGTCAATCCGTCAGTACCCCGCTCAACTCGCTTTTGGACAATTTCGGCGACGAGGTGGAAGGTTTCATTCGTCAGCAAAACTATATAAAGGAGGTTATTTGAGATGCTAAGTCTTATAATTGATAACAAACCGGTACAAGTCGAGGCGGGAAGCACTATTCTGGAAGCAGCTGACAAGGCCGGTATCGAAATACCGACTTTATGTAAACACGAAGACATTGCCCCTTTGGGAACCTGCGGGATGTGCATGGTCGAAGTCGGAGGAGCTTCGGGCTATACCCGCGCCTGCATAACCGAAGCTCAGGAGGGCATGCAGATCAAAACTCACACCCGTGAACTACGGCGCATCAAGCGCAAGCTGCTGGAGCTGGTGCTGGCGGCCCATCCGGACGACTGTCTACAGTGCATCCGGCACGGCGAGTGCGAGCTGCAGAAACTGGCAGAGAAGTTCGAGATCCGCGAACTGGAGTACGATCAGTATACCCGCGGGCTGCCGATCGACTCCACCGCCAGAGGTATTGTGCGCAACATGAACAAGTGTATCGGATGCGGACGCTGCGTTGAGGTCTGCCAGAACCTGCAAACCGTAAAAGCGATTTCCTTCTTCGGCCGGGGGGCGGATACAATCGTCTCTCCCGGGGCTGACACCGATATGGGCTCCGGCGTCTGCGTAAACTGCGGGCAGTGTGTTGTGTACTGCCCGGTTGGGGCACTGTACGAACGAGAACAAATTCACGATGTCTGGGCTGCAATCGAAAACCCGGATATTCATGTGGCGGCCCAGATTGCCCCGGCAGTGAGAGTAGCCCTGGGTGAGGAGTTCGGTATGGAGCCCGGTGAGCTGGTGATAGACAAAATTTACGAAGCCTTGAAAATGCTCGGCATCGATACTGTCTTCGATACCAACTTTTCCGCTGATCTGACGATTATGGAAGAAGGAACGGAGTTTCTCAACCGGCTGGAAGCGGGCGGCCCGTTTCCACTGATCACCTCCTGTTCGCCGGGCTGGATAAAATTCGGCGAGACCTATTTTCCCGAACTCATCGACAACATCTCTTCCTGTAAATCACCTCAGCAGATGATGGGGGCACTCATCAAAACATACTTTGCCGAGACCCGCAACATCT
>CAZAMY010000593.1:0-2109 GCA_964485995.1 uncultured Sediminispirochaeta sp. | reverse complement strand
GAAAACCTGCTGGGGAATCCGGTAGATACTTCGACCGCAGACGTGCTGGACGGGTTCTGGTCGGTGGTGGTCGGCGCAGCGGCTGAGACTTCGGCCAAGGAAGCCCGCCCGGTACGGATAGACGAGCTGCTAAAGGCAGCCGGCATCGATCCGCAGGACCCTGCTCTGGGCAGATAGTTTTATCGGCTGGCCCTTTCGGACAAATTGTAATTTGCATTTACAATTTGTCCGTCCGATAGCACCCCAACTCTTCTCCTATATCCAAGGCTTCGTTGATGCAGATAAACGACCCGGAGCATATATACTCACCGGATCACAAAATTTCCTATTACTGGAAAAAATCTCACAGTCTTTGGCCGGCCGGGTAGCAATACTCCGGTTATTGCCCTTCAGTTATGCAGAGTATCAAAGGGAGTTCAATATCGAGGATATTGAAAATATAGTTCTCAAAGGAATGTACCCTCCCATTCATGACAGAGACTTATCCACAGGTGTGTGGTTTGATCAATACGTCTCGACATATATAGAAAGAGATGTTCGCAGCATTAAAAACATCGAGAACTTGAACACTTTCCAGCGCTTCCTCAAATTGTGTGCAGGTAGAAGCGGGCAAATTCTCAATTATTCATCATTAGCAAACGATTTCGGCATTACCCATAATACAGCCCGCTCCTGGATATCAATTTTAGAAGCCAGTTACATAGTCAGGCTTTTACCACCCTATTATGAAAATTTTAATAAAAGATTGATCAAGTCTCCAAAGCTGTATTTTCTCGACAGTGGACTCTTGTGTTATCTGCTCGGTATTCATTCTGCTGATATTTTTGCCGTACACCCGCTAAAAGGATCCGTCTTTGAAACTTACATATACACAGAACTGCTCAAACTGTTTTATAACACGGCTCAAAGAGCGGAACTCTATTTCTGGAGAGATAAAACCGGCCATGAAATTGACTTTTTAGCCCCTCAGGCTGACACACTCATATCTATAGAAGTGAAGGCTGGAAAAACCATTAATGCAGATTATTTCAAGAACCTAAAATATTTCTCCGCTCTATCGCCGTCTACAAACCCGATAGTCATTTACAACGGTAGTGATGAGCAGAGAAGAAACTCAGGTCATGTGCTGCCGGTTGATAGTGCTATCAGCTACTTAACAGAACAAATATGTTCCCTTACAGAAGCTAATTCTGGGCAATAAACGCTTCTATCTTGGCCCGGACTCTCGCTGACTTATATCCATCTGCTGGGCAGATAATTGTTACCGGCTGGATATTCCCAGATCCATCTCGGCGGCAATCTTATTCAACCGGATATCCAGCGTCCACAACTGGGTATCCGGGGTCAATGCAGTTGCAGCCAGGAGATGCATATCAACATAGCCTAAGCCTCGTCCGTAAAGTGATCTCTTTTCTATGAAATCAAGAACCTCCCGATCGGAAGCTTGCATCGCTGCAGGCAGATTCGCCAATAGCGTGAGTACTTTTCTGCGATTTTTCAGGTTACCGCAGGCTATCTCCCCCAATACAAAGGTATGCATCAATACAACATTGCGGTTCAAATAGTCGTGTAATTTATTTTCTTTTCCCCGAAAGTGATCGATCCATATTGAGGTGTCGGCTAAAATCATGCCCGTTGCGGCCGTCGTCGAGGAATATCTTCGATTCCACTCTCACTACCCGCAAGCCGTGCCAGACGTCTGGCGCTTTCACGCTCTATGAGGGCCCGCAGCCCTTCATTGATCAAAGCGGTGCGCTCTTTTGTTCCGGTCAATTCTTGTGCCTCGACCAGCAATTCATCATCAATATTCAGTGTAGTTCGCATCCTTTATAACCTCATACACTAATTATACATCATTTGATGACATATTGTCTGCATAACTATCAATTATCAGCAATAAACTCTTCTATCTTGTCCTTGATCTGATCGCGGATCCGGCGGGTGGCCTGCAGCCGCTCTTCCTGGCTGCCCTGCGTGGAGGAGGGATCGTCGAAGGGCCAGTGCAGCCGCGCTCCGGTGCCGGGAAATATCGGACAGCGCTCTTCGGCCTCCTGGCTGCAGACCGCCACCACAATGTCGTAGGAGCGTTTTTCCTTGTGAAAATCGAAC
>CAZAMY010000592.1:0-2135 GCA_964485995.1 uncultured Sediminispirochaeta sp. | reverse complement strand
GGGCCATGATGTCGCCGGTGCGCATTTTCTGGTAGAAGGTGGTGGAGAGGGAGAGCAGGTGCTTGAAGACCTTCTCGCGCAGGTCGCGCTCGATGCGCCGCGAGGCGCCGTGAATGAAGTAGCGCCAGCCGAAGCGGAAGAATGCCACCGCCAGGGCCACGCCCACCATTATCAGCACCAGACGGCCGACCGCCTCCAGGGTAAAGCTGCCGCCGGCGATGATATTGGTCACTCGCTTGATGAGCTGCGGAATGTACAGCTCGCCGGCGTCGGTGAGGAGGAGGGCCAGCAGGCCCAGCACATAGTAAATTGTGTACCGCTTTATCAGCGGCAGAAGGGTTTTGTACTCTTTTAACATATGTCGGTTACTCTTAATGCTGTAATTGTCGCGTCTGCGCGTTTTATGAATATACTACTTTTTAATGGTAAACCAAAACCGGTTTCTTTCACAGGTGCTGTGTAAGTAAAAAGAAAGAAAACTACAAACATACTTGCAAGTATACTTGACTTACCAACTGCCCAGAGCTATCATGTCGAAAGAGGTGAGAGGATGCCGCAAATATCTTTATATATCGATGAAGAAACCCTGGGAAAAATCAAAGCTGCTGCCGAGCGTGAACATACGTCAATCTCTAAATGGGTGGCTCGTCGGATTCGATCGCAGGTGGAGCCGGAATATCCGGCCGGCTATGAGGCACTATTCGGCGCTATTAAAGATAAGAGCTTTGCGGAGCCGAAAGAGATAGATACTGCACGCGACACCTTCCGGGAGTCGATGTGATGTTCTTCCTCGATACCAATACGTGTATTTACTTTCTAAACGGAACGTACGAAAGCGTAAAGCAGAGACTGCTGGCGACGCCTCCGAAGGACATTGCGGTGCCGGCGGTGGTAAAGGCCGAGCTGTTATTCGGTGCGTATAAAAGCAGAAACCGAAACGAGAATATCAAAAAAGTAGAGCTGTTCTTGAAACCCTTTCGGCTGGTATCCTTCGATGGCGAAGCCTGTTATAGATATGCCGACATGCGATTTCGATGCGAGCTGAACGGAACGCCGGTCGGGCCGAATGACCTATGTATCGCCGCGATTGCGAGCGCGCATAACGGAATACTCGTCACTCATAATATCAAAGAGTTTGAGATGATCGAGGATTTACGGATAGAGGATTGGGTGGCGGTATGAATATTATTCTGTTCGAAGCTATCCCGGAGTTTATTTCTTTTACCGATCCTGTGGGCCGGCACCTGAAAAAGGTGCTGAAGGCGCAGGCCGGCGGCCGTCTGAAGGCCGGGCTGGTAAACGGGCCCCGCGGCGAGCTGTGCATTGAGGCGATCGAGCCCGATGGCTACCGGGTGAGCTGGCGGGAGTGCGAGCCGGCGGTGGGGTTGTATCCGCTGACCCTGCTGGTGGGCTTCGTGCGGCCGATATCGGTCAAGCGCATTCTGCGGGAGGCGGCCAGTTTGGGAGTTGAACGGCTGATCTTTACCGTGACCGATACCGGCGAGCGCAGCTACCGCGAGGCCAACCTGTGGAAGACCGGCGAGTTCCGCGAGTACCTGATCAATGGCCTGCAGACTGCCGGGGGTACCGAGCTGCCGGCGGTGGAGCTGTGCGGCGGGCTGGGGGAGGCGCTGGCGGCGGCCGAATCCTCCCCGGGGGCCGCGGCGGTGCGGCTGGTGTTGGACAATGTGGGGAGCGGCCGGCCGCTTTCGCAGGTTGACCTGGCCGGACCGGGGGCCGCGGTGCTGGCGGTAGGCTCGGAGCGGGGCTGGAGCGAGCGCGAACGGCGGCTGTTCCGGGAGGCCGGCTTCGAGCCGGTGAGTCTGGGCAGCCGGGTGCTGCGCACGGAGACGGCCTGCAGTGCCGGAGCGGCGCTGGCCCTATCACGGATGGGGCTGCTGTAGACGGCGTGCGCCCGGGCTGCAGCAGGGCTCCCAGGTATCCCTGCCCCTCGGGAGGTAGTGGGTCCAAAAGCCAAAACCCTTGAGGATGATTGCGTCGTCCTCCGCTTGCTCCAGGCGCAGCTGGTAGTTGTGCGACCAGTTGTAGCCCACGGGACCGTCTTTGGCCCGCTTGACCAGCACCGAGTGCATGGTGCTACCGGTGCTCTCCTGGTTACCGTAGGTCACTTCGTA
>CAZAMY010000591.1:0-2141 GCA_964485995.1 uncultured Sediminispirochaeta sp. | reverse complement strand
CTGCACCGCCCTGCGGTGCACCCATCAATATAGGTACATGTGCCAATAGGTTCATCATTTTTTAACAATCCTCTCCATACTAGATTTAGGGAAGTTGGAAAAACGTACCACGGATGATAGGCATAGTCAAGGAGTCCGTGTACGTCCCGAATTTATAAGACTTTAATCTTCGCAATTTCTTCAGGGACTTCGAAAACGCCCAGCATCCGCTTCATGTCATTTACCGATTCCAGCTTGGCTCCGCTCTTCTGGTTGTACTTTTCAACGACCATTTTCATCTTTTCGTCGTCGTTCTCATAGAGAGCAGAACAAAACGCCGCCCGCCAAAGCCCCTGTTCGGCAAGCTCTTCGGTGGACAGTTTATTGAAATCTTTGCGGGCACGGCCGTCTACCAAAGCAGTATCTCCCTGATATCCGATTGTGAACACAAAATCCTCTCGCTTCATTTCCCTTTCCCCTTTTCGATAGATAGTAGCATAAAAATGGGGCTTGATGCAGTACTGCTGCACGCAAGCCCCACTATTTTTTAAGTATAGCTCTCGTGGGAGAAGCGGCTTACATCATGCCGCCCATGCCTCCCATTCCGCCCATGCCGCCCATTCCGGCAGCACCGGCACCGCCTCCGCCTTCATTTTCTTCAGGCAGATCGGTAATAGCACATTCGGTAGTCAAGAGCAGACTGGCAATAGAAGCGGCGTTCTGCAGCGCACTGCGGGTAACCATAGCCGGGTCGATAATACCGGCCTTGATCATATCAGTCCACTCCATTGAAGCTGCATCGAAGCCAATACCCTTCTTCTCGTGCTTGGCCTTCTCGGCAATAACCGCACCGTCGAGACCGGCGTTGATCGCAATCTGGCGGATCGGCTCTTCAAGTGCGCGCCGAACAATCTTGAATCCGACCTTCTCTTCTTCATCGAACTGCTCGAGGTCGACTTTTTCAAGAGTGTGTACAGCCTGGATCAGGGTGATTCCACCGCCGGGAATGATACCCTCTTCGACAGCAGCCCGGGTAGCGGAAAGTGCGTCCTCTACACGGTGTTTCTTCTCTTTCAGCTCGGTCTCGGTAGCGGCACCGACGTTGATGACTGCAACTCCACCGGCCAGCTTGGCGAGCCGTTCCTGCAGTTTTTCACGATCGTAATCGCTGCTGGTCTCTTCAATCTGGGCCTTGATCTGACCGATGCGGTCTTTGATGTCGGCCTCTTTGCCCTCACCGCTGATGACAGTGGTGTTCTCTTTCTCGACCTTTACGGATTTTGCACGTCCGAGCTGCTCGAGTTCGGTGTTCTCAAGCTTCAGGCCGAGCTCTTCGCTGATGACCTGTCCGCCGGTGAGGATGGCGATATCTTCCAGCATAGCCTTGCGGCGGTCACCGAAACCGGGCGCCTTTACAGCTACTGCATTCAAGGTACCGCGGATGCTGTTTACAACCAGGGTTGCCAGGGCTTCACCCTCAACATCCTCTGCGATAATGAGAATAGGCTTGTTCGCCTGAGCGACCTTCTCGAGAACGGGCAGAAGATCCTTCATGCTGGAGATCTTCTTGTCAAAAATAAGGATATACGGATCCTCGAGGACTGCGGTCATTGTGTCGCGGTTGCTGGCGAAATAGGGAGAAAGGTAACCGCGGTCGAACTGCATACCTTCAACAAAATCGGTGCTCGACTCGATGTTCTTGGACTCTTCAACGGTTATAACACCGTCTTTGCCAACCTTCTCCATTGCATTGGCAATTTCATCGCCGATTTCGCGGTCGTTGTTCGCGGAAATCGATGCAACCTGTGCAATCTCTTCCTTGTCCTTGATCTCTTTGGCCTGTTTGCGGATCTCCTCAACTGCCATTGCGACAGCCTTGTCGATTCCCCGCTTGATGCCCATCGGATTGATACCGGCGGCAACACTCTTCATACCCTCCTGGATGATTGAGTAACCAAGTACAGTTGCTGTGGTGGTACCGTCACCGGCCACATCGTTGGTCTTGGTTGCTACCTCTTTCAGGAGCTGAGCACCCATGTTTTCATACGGATCTTCCAGCTCGATCTCTTTCGCCACCGATACGCCGTCTTTGGTTACGGTCGGTGCGCCGAACTTTTTATCAAGCAGAACATTGCGTCCTTTGGGACCCAGTGTAACTTTTA
>CAZAMY010000590.1:0-2141 GCA_964485995.1 uncultured Sediminispirochaeta sp. | reverse complement strand
CCGCAGATCTTCTCTAATGCGATACTCTTCGGTCACATCCCTGAATACCAGCACAACTCCGAGGATTTTGCCCTCGGAAGCTCTGATCGGAGCCCCTGAATCGGCAATTTGATAACGCACACCATCTTTTGAAATCAACATTGTATGATTGGCAAGCCCCACAATCTGCCCGCTCTTTAGCACCTTTTCTACCGGGTTATCTGCGTTAATATGGAAGACCTCCGGTAAGGGTTTACCGAACGCCTCTTCCTGTTTCCATCCTGTGAGCTTCTCAGCCACCGGATTCATCCGTTCTACTCTCCCCTCGGTATCAGTAGCTATCACTGCATCCCCGATCGAATGGAGAGTAGCTCTCAGATTTTCCCGGTTTTTCTGGAGCTGCTCTTCAGCCTTTACCCGTGCCGTGATATCGCGAACAAACTCGACTACGCCTTCGGCCTGTCCGCTCTCGGGATTGATAATTGGATAACTGAACAATTCGATCCATTCTATCGGCGAGCCGGGCAGGCCTGACACTACATTCATTTCGGTTTTGCCCGATTGCAGGCACCTGAGACTCGGACAGGGATCGCAGGGAGCATCCTGGTTGTGATAGCACGTATAACACTTGCTTCCCTCCAGAGGAAGGTTAGCAGCGTACCACTTCTTCATGACCTGGTTGGTTCGAACAATGTTGAGATCGACATCTAAAAGACTGATACCGTCCTGGATACTGTTGAATACGTTTTCTAGGTCCCTCTCCCGCGAATGCAGGGCCCGGAACACCTGCTCTCTTTCCCGCAGCAGCTCCTCCTTGCTCAAAGCATACCCGAGATCATCTACTACTTCCCGGAATAAATCATGTTCATCTGGATCGCCGGCATATTTCAAAGGTACTGATACACTTATGCACCCGTATATCTTCCCTGAGTGCTCAATTGCGGCGGTCATGCTGGCAGAAAGATGAGAAGCATGCAGCGGGCATCCGTGACAGTTCTCCTGCGGATTTTCCGTAATTGTGATCTGGCTCGAACTGAGGGCATCCTCTGCACACCGGGGCAGCTGACCGGCTTTCAGCTGTTCGGTCATAGGTTTGAAGCAGTTACTTCCGAAACCGTTATGAAAAAACGGCTCCCTGGGTCGACCATTTTCGAGCAGGGCCACCCATACATTGAAATATCCGCTCTCATCCACCAAAAAACGGCAGGTTTCATCCAGAAGCTGCTCTTTCGGTAGATCCTTGGTAATAAGCTGATTAACATTTCTAATCGAACGTAAAACCCGGTTGAGATGATCCAGCCGCTGCTCACGCTGGCGTGTTCTGCGGGCTGCCGCCTCGCTTTCCGCCTGATGTTTTCGGACCTCCTGATGGGCTTCAAACAGCTTGAACGCCATTTTTATGGAGGTATCCAACACATTGATGCCCGAGTTCTTTACAATATAGCCGTAAGAGGTGATTTTTTCAGTCTTCTGCACAATCTCCGGCTCGGTATGACTGGAGAGAAACACAATCGGAATCTCGTACTCGCTCAAAATAAGTGAGGCAGTTTCCGGGCCGTCCATCTGACCGCGCCCCAGATCAATATCCATGAGTATCAGATCGACCTTGGTCGAGCGCAACAGCTCAATCGCCTTATGGCCGGATATGGCCGTGAGTGCCTGATACCCTCTTTGCCGAAGAGTTTGCGCCTCGCTGGCGGCAATAAGAGCTTCGTCTTCGACAATCAGAATTGTTTTCATTGATCCGGACATTTCTCCGGTCTCCTTTTAAATTACAGTAGCAATAGTAACCGATGCTCTGCCAAGAAGCAAATCTAATAATTGTTTCAGCGGCCCTTTCCCAGCGTTCATGTATTTCATTATGTGAACATAAGCCTTTACCATATAAGATTTTTTTTGACACCCGCTTATAGCAGTGCAACAATAGAATAAATCTATTTCAAAGTGAGGAGAGTTATATGTTTGGTTTTTTATCCATTATCCCTCCCATTGTGGCGATCGGCCTGGCGCTGATCACCAGGCGTGTGCTGATCTCCCTTTTCTTTAGTATTTGGGTTGGAGGCCTCATTTTCAACGGAGGCGATCCGTTTGCCGCCGTTGGCACGACCTTCACCTGGATGAAGGACGTTATGACCGATTCGTGGAACGCCCGCTTTTTGGTC
>CAZAMY010000589.1:0-2150 GCA_964485995.1 uncultured Sediminispirochaeta sp. | reverse complement strand
ACACCCACGGCTACGGTATCACTATGAACACGGTCAATGATTTTACCGATTCGGGTCTTCCACAGCTGCTTATCAAGGATATTCCCCCCACACATGAATACGATTCATTGAAAGTAGACCGGCCTGAAATCTACTACGGCGAACTGACGGATGAATACGTGATTGCCAACAGCCGGGAACAAGAGTTCGATTATCCGAGCGGAGATGCAAATCAGTATGTCGAATATGCCGGCGACGGCGGCGTTCAAGTGAGCAACTTTTTTCGAAAGCTCATTTTTGGCTATAAGCTCGGCGGGACCAAGTTCCTCTTCTCCGGCTATACTGATAAAGACAGCCGGGTCATGTTTTACCGCGACATTATAGAACGAGTGAACCGGGCAGCCCCTTTCCTCACCTTCGACCGCGATCCGTACATTGTGCTGATAGACGGAGAGCTGCACTGGATTGTCGAAGGCTACACCACTTCAACCAATTTTCCGTACAGCGATTACTACACAGCCGGCGCAGTCGGTGCATCCCGAATTGCCGAACGCCGGCGCGGTACCGAGCAGCAGCTGACCGGCCAGATCAACTACATCCGCAACTCCGTAAAAGCGGTCGTAAACCCGTATAACGGCGACATCGACATGTACATCTACGATGAGAGTGATGCCCTTATCAAGGTGTGGAACCGGATATTCCCCGGATTGTTTAAGAATAAGTCGGAGATGCCGAGCGAACTCAAACAGCACGTTCGCTATCCCGCCAACTATCTTATGCTGCAGGGCGAGGTGTATGCTAAATACCATATGACCGACCCGGCGGTATTCTACAACCAGGAGGACCTGTGGATTAGAGCAACTGAAAAGTACTATAACGATGTGCAAGATGTGAAGCCGTATTACGTAATGTGGGAGCGCCCTGGGTCGGACGAGCCGGAGTTTGTTGTGATGATGCCGTTTACCCCGAAAAACCGCCAGGTGCTCATCGGCTGGATTGCCGGAGCAAGCGATCCCGAGCACTATGGCGAGTTTATTGCCTACAAATTTCCCAAGGACAAACGCGTACTCGGTACTCAGCAGGTCGAAACCAAGATCGACCAAAATAGTTATCTGTCCAGTCAGCTCTCACTCTGGAACCAGCGCGGCTCGAATGTAATTCGCGGGAATGTAATTGCAATACCGATTGACGACACTATGCTCTACGTAGAGCCGATCTATCTGCAGTCGGAAACCGCTGCATACCCGGAACTGCGGCTGGTCGCAGTAATGCACAACGACAACCTCTCCTACGCTGAGTCCTTCGAAGAAGCCCTGCGAGGCCTGTATTCGGAAGATGCCGGTCCGCAGAAGCTCAATGAGGACGTTGTATCACAGTTTACCTCACAGCAGGGACAGTCGGGTGCCGGTCCACAAGCCGGTGCTGCCAGTCAGGCCGCGGCCGAAGGTCAGGCAGCCCAGCCCGCAGCGGCCGAACTGCCGGAGGGCATGGAACAGCTCATTCAGAGTGCCAACAGCGCCTTCGACACCTACTTCGATCTGCTTGGACAGAAAAGGTTTGGCGAGGCAGCGCAGGAGCTGGACCGCCTAGGACGGGTACTGGAACAGATGGCCCGTGAACAGGGACAGTAAAATGAACAGGATGAATGAAAAGAATTTTCGGGAATACCTGGCCGGCGTGGTCGCCGGCCAGGGAGCTCACATCACCTTCAACCAGGCGGTAGCCGATTTTCCCGAAGAGAAAATCGCAGTCCGGGTTCCGCACATCGACCACACCGCCTGGCAGCTGGTGTTTCACACTGCTGAAGCATTGTGGGATCTCATCAACTACATCGATTATACCGATTACGAGCCAAAGCCGTATCCCGGCGGTTACTGGCCGCAAAACGACGGCCCGGACAGCATCGACCGGTGGTATGAGAAAATTGAATCGATAGAAACGGGAATCAAAACCCTGCAGGAGATGCTGCGCGACCCTGAACGCGACATTTTCGCCCCGCTGCCCCATTCGGCCGAACATAGTATAGTCCGGCAGGCTATCACCGCCGCCGATCACCACTCCTATCACATCGGACAGCTGGTGGACCTGCGGATGCTGCTGGAAGCCCGGGTCAAGGACTGGTAATGTACTAAGCTCTACGCACCGGCTTCTTCAGTTGAGGTGTCTTGGCC
>CAZAMY010000588.1:0-2153 GCA_964485995.1 uncultured Sediminispirochaeta sp. | reverse complement strand
GTCCATTGATATCTCCTGTAATTGTATTACACTTTACCTCATGCCGGGTATGAGTATAGCTGAGATAGGAGCTTATGTGGAAGGATAAATGGAGAGGAAAGCGGGTTTCCGCCCTGAGGATAGTGCTAATCTATCTGCTGTTCGGCGGCTTGTGGATATTTTTCTCAGATAGAATTCTGCTCCAGCTGGCTGCTGATATCCAGGATTATCAGGTGCTGCAAACCTACAAGGGGTGGATATATGTTGCCTGTACGGCCCTGCTTCTCTATGTGTTAAGTGTGCGCGAGTTTCATATGCGGGACAAAATAGAAGAGAACCTCGAAAATACCGTACAGGAAAAGGATGCGCTGATGCGGGAACTGCACCATAGAGTGAAAAACAATCTGCAGCTCATCATGAGTCTGCTGAATCTGCAGCGTACAAACAGCGAAATGGATGATATCAGCCGTAAAATTATGCAGCAGTTGTACATGCGGGTGCAGTCTATCGCCGTATTTCACGAAAAGGTATACCATCTCGAGCTCTACAGCCGGGTGCCCCTCGACGAATATATCCGTGAGATCGTCAACAGCGCGTACTACGAATATGGCGAGAAAATAAAGGCTATCCACATCGAACTCGACTTGATGAAGCAGGAGTTTACCGTGGAAACGGCCCTGCCCCTCGGGATTATCATCAACGAACTGCTGCTCAACTCCATCCGCCACGCCTTTGCGGACCCGCCACCTAAAGGCGCCCGCATTCGCATCTCCCTCAGCGAAGAGCTCAACACTACTAAACTGACAGTTGAGGACAACGGACAGGGATACAGTAGTACCGAACAGATAGAGTATCAAAACCGGGGCAGAGGTATGGGCTTTACTCTGATCCAGAGCCTGCTGAAGCAGGTTGACGGAAAAATAGAAGTGCATAACGGAAACGGAACCAAGATAATTCTGTGGCTGGAGAATAACATTACAAATGCATAAGAGGTGGAAAAATGGCTGAAGTACAACACGACAGCGAGGAGAAGAAATTTTATGTACAATCGGATGGGCATGAAGCACATATGACCTATCTCTTTCAGGACGAGAGTACAGTGGTATATAATCACACCTATGTGCCACCGGAACTGCGGGGCGGCGGACTGGCCGGAAAAATAGTGCGGACCGCACTGGAGTGGGCCCGCACTGAAAATCTTAAGGTCAAACCGACCTGTTCGTTTGTGGTCGCCTTTGTTCGCAAACACCCTGAGTATCAGGACATCGCCGAACTGTAGCTAAACCGGCGCCGCGAGCCTACACACCGGCCATCATCGCCTCGACGTCTTCCTTCACATCTCCAATCGGCTTGATGTCGAAGTTCTCTACCAGCACCTTTACCACATTGGCCGACAGAAAGGCCGGAATGGTCGGGCCCAGTCTGATTCCCTTGAAGCCGAGCGAGAGCAGAGCCAGCAGAACGGCGACCGCCTTCTGTTCGTACCAGGCGATGTCGAAAGAGATCGGCAGATCGTTCACATCTTCCAGCTCGAAAACCTCCCGCAGCTTCAGGGCGATAACCGCCAGGGAGTAACTGTCGTTGCACTGTCCGGCATCCAGTACCCGCGGGATTCCGCCGATATCACCGAGGTCGAGCTTATTGTAGCGGTACTTCGCACAGCCGGCGGTCAGAATAACCGTGTCCTGCGGCAGCTCCTGGGCAACATCGGTGAAGTAGCTGCGGCTGTTGTGGCGGCCGTCGCAGCCGGCCATTACTACAAAGCGCTTGATGGCGCCGCTCTTGACCGCATCGACCACCTTGTCAGCCAGCTGCATCACCTGGGCATGGGCGAATCCGCCGACGATGCTGCCGTTCTCAAGTTCCGTGGGCGGCTGGCACTGCTTGGCCAGTTCGATTACTCGGCTGAAGTCTTTCTTTCCGCCTTCGGGGCGGTCGGGCAGGTGCTGTACGCCGGGGTACCCCACCACGTTGGTAGTAAAAATGCGGTCCTTATATGATTCCTTGACTGGAGTAATGCAGTTGGTGGTCATTACGATCGGGCCGTTAAAGGCTTCGAACTCCTTGTTCTGTTTCCACCAGGCGTTGCCGTAGTTGCCGACGAAATGTTCGTATTTCTTGAAGGCTGGATAGTAGTTGGCCGGCAGCATCTCGCTGTGGGTGTACACATCGAT
>CAZAMY010000587.1:0-2161 GCA_964485995.1 uncultured Sediminispirochaeta sp. | reverse complement strand
GGCTATACTCGCTGTGAGCGAGTGAAAATTTGGGCGCCAGGATTACAGCCAGTAAGGAAAGTCCAATGTTTGATGCAGCGTTGACATACTAGTGACATCAAGTTAAGCTTCATTTCGATATATTATGGATGTTCAACTCATTAATCCGTTCTTAAAATCAACCATTCAAATATTCAACCAAATGTTCGAGCTGACTGCTGAGCCTGGGGAGCTCTACCAGGAGAATCGACTCAAAAATCATCGCTGGGAAATCTCTGGTATAATCAGTATTTTGGGCAATCATTTTGGATTGGTGGTTATACGGTTTCCTCGCCATCTCTCCAATAAACTGCTGCAGAAATCGGGGCTCCGGTATAAAAATGAAGAGGAACGGGAACAGCTGGTAAATGAAATGGTCGGGGAGATTACCAATATCATCTCCGGAAACGCGCTCGGTGAACTGGCCGACAAGGGCTATGATGTGGGAATCTCCCCGCCAGTAGTGGTTCAGGGGCGCAATCACCGGCTCGACTGGCCGGTAGATGTCCCGATAATCGGCTTGCCGTTCATTACCGAAAGCGGACCTTTTGTAGTGAATATCGGCATGAGTTAAAGGCATACTCGAGCCCTTAGAATTTATTCTGAAAATTTAAAACCTTTTAGCCTTATAAGAGTATACTAGTAATAAACGGCTTGCTCTAAGTAGGAGGTTAATATGTTAATATTAGAATATATAAAGAATAGAAATCTGATGAAGATTTCTGCAGCTGTGCTTGGCATTACCTTGCTCATACTCGGTGGGTGTAGCCTGCAGGGAGGCGGCAGCGGTGTACTCGAACTTTCGATCAGCGATGCTCCGGTGAACGATAAAAATATTACCGGTGTGTATATTACCATTGAAGAGGTGCGGATTCAGACCGAAGATGACGGCTGGCACTCAATGACCGAGTTTGAATCGCCTCAGACTTTTAATTTACTAGAACTGACCGGAGGCGAATCGGCGCTTCTGGGAAGTGTGACCCTGCCGGCGGGCGAGTACCAACAGATACGCTTTATTCTGGCAGCTCCGGAAGAGGGGGCTCAGCTCAGCGGGGGCAACCCGGGCAGCTGGGTGAACTACGATGACAATGCAGAGTTTGATGAGAACTCGATGGACATACCGCTATTTGTTCCCAGCGGCGCACAGTCGGGCTATAAAGCGGTGGCCCAGCAGCCCTTTGTAGTACCTATAAATGGAACTGTCTCAATTACCACTGAGTTTTTGGTCCGCCAGGCCCTGGTAGATACGAATAACGGGATGATACTCAAACCCGTGCAGCGGATTATCGTGAACGACCAGGCCGGAGCAATTTCAGGTAATGTAACTTATTCCGGAGGCGGTACTGAACCAGCTTCAATGGTAGTGTTTGCCTACGAAAACGGGGCTTTTTCTTCCAGTGAACCGGATAACGGCGATAATGGATTCGACGGTTCGGTAACCAGTGTTGCCGTGGGCGATGACGGCTCCTATACCCTTGCGTTTCTGAATGAGGGCGAATATGACCTGGTAGTTGCACAGTATGATTCTGATGGAAATTATAATGACGACAGTGGAGATGCCGTTAATCAAGCCGATGTTGTAGTTATTTCGGGTGAAACGACCGGCAATGTAGACTTCACTGAAGACGAGTAAGCCACAACGGGGGCCGTTTCTGCGGCCCCTAATTTTAAAAGGTGAGCACCTTGCGCCCCTCCTTCAAATAATCGCTCAGGGGGATCCCCATCAATTTTACTTCAATTCCTAGTGCTTCCAATTCTTCCACGGCACCGTAGTTTTCTGCACAACGTAAGCAGGCTTCTACTTTTATACCTTCCGCAATCATCTCCTTTACTGTACTTTGCAGCTCGTGATCCTGCAGCAGAAGCTCATCCGAGGGGCCCCAAACGATAAAGGTCACCTCATCGAACCATCCCCGCTTTTTGGCATTCAGGGTATACATAAACACCATGTTTTTGGCAACTTCTCTGTCGCCGCTGGTCCATACTACTACTAATGAATCGGACATTCTATCGCCTCCTGTATGAGTACTTTAACATAGTATAGTATCTGCGGTTTACAGAGTAAAACCGGTGGATACACTGACCGGCAGCATCAAACCGTAGGCAAACACAGGATGCAGTTTTAGATAAAGCGGTAGTTGAG
>CAZAMY010000586.1:0-2162 GCA_964485995.1 uncultured Sediminispirochaeta sp. | reverse complement strand
TCTCTCCACCCACACTGCCCAGCATCGATTTTATCTGCTCCCGCTCCTGGTTGTATTCCTGAATCTCTCTTAGGATATCCTCACGCTTCTCCTTGAGGTCTTGAATCATCTCGGTGTCATTGGCATCGCCGGTAGTTTTTTTGTGGTTCATATTGTCTCTCCCGTTCTATCTCATTTTCTCCTCTGCTATTTTACAGCAGCAGACTGCCGATTGCAAAGGACACTAACAGCACGATTGCCGAGGGGGTCAGGATTCGGCCCATACTTTTTATAAGGCTGGTCTTGAAATGTTCACTGGTCACGATAAAACAGACATGTACCGGCGAGAGCATCACCCCGATAAAACCGAAAGGGTAGGTCAGCATCAGCGTTCCGAGTCGTTCCGCCAAACCGGCGTCCGGACTCAGCAGTGAAAAGGCGATCGGCAGACTGGCCCCCACGAAACCGACAGAAATGCCGGTGGTCAGCCCGCTGATAAAGGGCAAGATCATGATCAGCAGGATCAACGGTATACCCAGCGCGTTGAGCTCCAACCGCATCTGCTCCATCAGCATGGTGCCGCCGGGCAGCCGGGCTTCGATGAAGGCCCCGTACACCCGTACCAGCGCAACTATCACACCCATATTAACAGCCCGCCGGCTGAAGAGGATCTGCCGCCACTCGCTCCACGGCAGGGGGCGTTTGAGCTGCAGCACCACTATCGCGGCGGCGATGCCGAAGAGCATCGGCAGGTATTTGTTGAACTCGCCTACCTGCGGGAATATGATCATGATTAAGATATACACCCCGATTACAGTAAAAATCGGCAGCATCATGTGCAGAAAACGGTGTCGGGAGGGGGTGGTGTGACCGCTGCTGATACGGGCTTTGCGCAGAATGAAAAAGTAGCCGGCAGTCACCGAAGCGGCCATCATGGGCACACCCACCAGGAACACCTGCCACACCTCCAGTCCGGCTATATCGGTAGCCAAAATGACCCCCGGATACAGCGGCCAGGTCAGTTCCCAGACATGCCGGAACCAGTAGTTGATCTGCGATTTGAGCAGCGGCGGAACCTCGTTCTGCTCGTCGCAGTCATCCACCAGCGGTGCCGAAAACAGCGCCCCGCCGGGCATCGGCAGCAGACCGATTACCGCCGGCAGTACCGCCATAGCCCTGCGGGGCGAGAGAAAGGCCCGCAGACTGCCGACCAGGTCGCGCATAATGCCGGTGCGGTCCATCTGGCTGGAGAGCCAGATGACCATGATCACCACCGCTAACAGCAGACCGTTATCGATGCTCACAAAGCGTTCCAATGTAATTTCGCCCATGCGCTCGAGCGAGTGTCCGGACCACACGGCCAGCACTACCGTTGCAAAGGCCACCGCGGCCGATAGGTTTTTGAACAGCTTGTTTCCAAGCAGGATCAATGCCAAAGAAACGAGAATTTTTACAATGATGGGGATGCTCATGAAGTCTGAGTATATCCCCTTTTCAATCGAATGGGAAGTTAGTTCGCAGTTACTGAGAAGCGGCGACTGAGGGTATTGCCGTTTTCATCCACTACGGTAATGCGGTGGCGGCCGGGAGTGGTCTGGATGCCCTGTTCATGGAAACCGCGGGTCGCGGCGAGGTAGCGGCCGTCCAGGTGCCAGTACAGCTCTGTCTCCGGATCGCGGTGGGCTACCCGGAACACCGCCGTTTCGCCGGTATCGCCGAAGTCCCGGGGCAGTTTCAGCACCGCTCCCTCTTCGGCCGGGTAGATGAAGCGCATTCTCTCCCGGTCTGTGCCGAGGGCCGGCGGCGGATCGCGGTACTCGGGGTGGTAGTGTTTGTAGTACCAGGCCTGTACCGGCGGAAGGATGAACCAGCTGCGTGTTTTCATCTGTGCTACGGGGTACACCGAGCTGTCGACCCGCCGGGTCTATTCCTGATTTAGGTGGATTACTTGGTGATGGGGACAAACCGGTCCGCGCAGTGCTGCCTCCGGTACCACGGCGCGGCGTGTTGCGGGACACGCCTTGGACGCCTGCATACCGCTAACGCTGCAGACCTCCAGGCTCTTCAGCTGGCCGCGGGGCGGAGCAAACCAGCGACTTTCCGCCGGCAGCAGATCGAACACATCGAAGAGCAGCGGCGCGGCGGCAAACCGCCCGTTTATTCCGGGGCGCCCCTCACCATCG
>CAZAMY010000585.1:0-2166 GCA_964485995.1 uncultured Sediminispirochaeta sp. | reverse complement strand
CATATATTTTGCCCCGGGACATACCGAAGAGATGTCCGATTACCGTGTAGATCAGGCTATGGAAACCGAGGGGCGCCATTCCGAGCAGGTCCATCACAATGCCGGCGGCAAAGCCGATTAGTTTGCCCTCCATCGCGCCGAGCTGATGCGCAAAAAAGACAAGCAACAGCAGGGTAAGGTCGGGCCGGACCTCCGATATATGAAACGGTGTCAAAACGGTGTTCTGCAGAACTGCCGATACTATCAGCAAGACCGCATATATCCATGGATTTTGCCTGCGCATTTATTCTTTCTCCACCAGTACGAACACGTACTCGAGCCGGGTAAAATCTACCAATGGTCGAATCTGCAAAGTCAGTGAAGACTCCCATTCGGGGGCCCGGATAGCGTCAACTCTGCCGATATACAGGTCCTCAGGGTAGATCGACCTGAACCCGGAGGTTACCACCAGGTCTCCGAACTGGATTCTATTCTTGGCCTGTTTTTTCACATAGGTCATTTCCACCCGGTCTTCGCCCGAACCGAGTCCGTGCACAAGCCCTTCATATCGGCTTTCACGCATTTTTGCCGCGACGAAACAGCTGCGATCGATAATGGGCAGCACTTTAGCAGTGGAATCGGTCAGTTCTACTACTTTCCCGACCAGGCTGCTAAACCCTTCCGCATAGGCTATTACCGGGGAATCCGCGCTGATTCCATGAACGCGTCCGCGATTGATGGTGAAACCATCGAATAAAAGCCCCGGTTCCTTTGCGATGATCCTGGCCGCCACATGGGTAAGTTTTGTTTTTTCAGAAAAATCGAGCAAATCACGCAGTTGAGCGTTCTCTTTCTGCAGGTCGATTAAATCGCGTTCGATAGTCTGGTACTCGGCTACTCTCTCCTGCAACACTTCATATTCCTGCCGGATTCTGCGCAACTCCCCGATTGAGTTGAAGAAATTCTTGAAGTAGTACCCTACTTCCGCTACACCCGCCTGAATTGATGAAAATACCGAATACCCGACTTGCTTGGATGCCGAACTGACCGATCCCGATTGAGTACCTAGTGCGATAGTTGAAATAGTTATGAGAAGAACAAACACTACCGCGTTGCGATGCTGGGATACAAATCTTCTTAAGCGTTCCATTACCTGCTATTTTGGGGTACTGCTGATATTATTGTAAATTGTTTTGCTGCCGTCACCGCCGTACCGCACATGCTCGAAATACTTGCCGGCCCCCTTGGCAACACACAACAGGGGCTCTTCTGCCAGTATCACCGGAACCCCGGTCTCTTTGGCTATGAGTTTTGGCAGACCTTTCAGCAGCGATCCGCCCCCGGTCATCACGATTCCGCGCTCAACAATATCGGCGGCCAGTTCCGGCGGAGTCTGTCCGAGCGTGCGCTTGATCTCCTCGATAACCGCACTGATGGGCTCCTGCAAGGCTTCACGAACTTCCACACTGTCGATTTCAAGTCGACGCGGCAGTCCGGTTATCGCGTCAGTACCTTTGATCTCCATCTTCTCGATCTGTTTATCGGCAACCGCATTTCCTATGGACATTTTTAGTGTTTCGGCAGTCTGTTCACCGACAATCAGGTTGTGAACCGAGCGTACATGTTTGATAATCGCCTCGTCGAATTCATCACCGCCGAGTCTGATTGCGTTCGTTACCACCATACCGCCCAGGGAGATTACAGATATCTCGGTAGTACCACCGCCGATATCACATACCATATGCCCGGCCGGTTCGAAAATAGGAATATTTGCTCCGATGGCCGCGGCTAATGACTCTTCGATTACTTTTACTTCACGCGCACCGGCTTTATACGCACTCTCTTCGACCGCCCGTCGCTCTACCTCGGTAATGCAGGTCGGTACCCCGATTACCATACGCGGTTTTACAAACCACCGTCGCGGGAGAATTTTCGTAATGAAATAGCGGATCATCTTTTCAGTTGTTTCCAGATCGGCGATTACGCCGTCGCGGAGCGGGCGAATAGCGATTATGTCTCCGGGAGTCTTCCACAGCATTCGCTTTGCCTCAGCGCCGACGGCGACTACTTTTTTGGTACCACGTTCGACTGCAACTACGGAGGGCTCGCTCACAACGATTCCCTTGCCGCGCACATACACAAGGGTGTTACAAGTTCCTAAATCTATTCCAATATCTGTTGAAAAGG
>CAZAMY010000584.1:0-2178 GCA_964485995.1 uncultured Sediminispirochaeta sp. | reverse complement strand
GCTTTTTTCTTATTATTGGGGGAGAAGTAATTAGGAGGAATGTATGGTAGATCATGTATTAATACTCGCAGGAGGTTCGGGCACGCGCTTATGGCCGGCTTCCAATTCGAAGATGCCGAAACAGTTTTTGCCGGTGCAGGACGGGAAAAGCCTCCTACAGCTGACGATTGAACGGGCCCTGGCCCTCGGTATAAAGGGCAGCGTTATTATCATCACTCTGAAGGAGCAGCTCGAGCCGATTATCGCCGAATGCGGCCAGATCGACGCTGGCCGCGACAAAATCAAAGTGATCCCCGAGCCGGCGGCCAGAAATACCGCCCCGGCCATCGCCATCGCGGCTGAATACCTGAAAGCTCGGTCCGGCGGCCGGGACGAGACGGTGGCAGTGCTGACAGCCGACCACCTGATAACACCAATAGAAAGGTTCACTGAGAATGTCCGGGCGGCGGACGAACTGGCCCGGCAGGACAAGCTGGTGACCTTTGGCATTCCCCCTACGCGGCCGGAAACCGGCTACGGTTACATTGAGACCGCCGAGGACTTGCCTCCGGGACTGAAGGTGGCCTCTTTCCGTGAAAAACCGGATCAAGCCACGGCCGAGCGCTTCGTGGAAAAGGGCAACTACTACTGGAACTCCGGCATGTTCGCCTTCAAGGTAGATCGCTATCTCGGTGAGCTGCAATCCCTGACTCCGGAGATCGGGGAGATATTTGCCGGAATCGGTTCGAAGGGCGAATCACGGCAGGCCGGCGAGATCGAAGTGGTTATGGAAGGCGCGGAGGTGGAGAAGGTGTACCAGGCCAGCCCGAAAGACTCCATCGACTATGCGGTGATGGAAAAGAGCACCAGTTCGGCCATGGTAAAGTCCTCCTTCGACTGGAATGACATCGGCAGCTGGGAGGAGATGGCCGCCCTGTATGCCGAAAAAGAGGCCGGAGGCGAGCAGGGCGGCAACACCAACGGTGGCGCCGAAGAGCTGGTGGCGATCGAGTCGCAGAGTAACTTTGTGTATTCGGACCTGCCGGTTGCCCTCTGCGGTGTGGACGACCTGATGGTAGTGGTGAAGAACGGTGCCGTACTCATCGCCAAGAAGGGCGCCGGGCAGCAGGTGAAGCAGGTTGTAAATGAGTTGAAGGAGCGGGGCCGGAAGGATCTGCTGTAGGCCTTCTGCTGTGCGTTTAGCGGGAGATCCACTCGGCGTAGCGGTCGTAGTAGCGTTGCAGCTGGTTTCCGAAGGCCCGGCTGATCTTCAGATTGTCCTCGCCGAAGGGAGCCAGTTGTTTATACGCCTTTAATTCACGGTCGAAGAAACCGGCGTGAAACGGTTCTCCGGCCGACAGCTCAACTAAGATCTCGCGCATCTGATAGCGCTCCTGGTCGGCGTGCCGGATGGTCGAATAAATCCGAGTGGCATTGGCAATTTGATCACGGAACAGTTTATCCATATTAGTAAAATCGTAGCGCTTGAGAACCGGCAGCTGCTCCTTAGGCCGGTTCCGCTCCATTTCCTCATTAATTAATGTAGTGTAGGAAGCGGCAATTTTCTGGGCGATCTCGTTAAACGTGTCCTGAAAGTTCTGCTTGAATCCGGCTGCTTTCTCGGGCGGTATGTTCGGGGCCAGGGAGCGCATCTTTTCGAGCTCGGTGTTGTAATATTTGAGCTGCAGCATGATCTTCTTGACTTCCTGGTGATTACGCAGCAGGGGACGCTCTTTGAGCATATTCTTGACTTCCTGCACCACAGTTTTTATATCAGAGGATGCGTGCTGAGAAGGGTCTTTATTCGGGGCTTGCGGGTTGGCGGCTTCTGGTTTTTCCTGCGAGCCGGCGGCTTCCTCACTGCTTTTCTGCGAGTAGAGCCGCAGCAGTCCTAAGGCGAACAGACGCTGCACCGCCGGGGTCAGGACGCCCATGGCTGATTCGCGCAGCGGCGGGGTGAGATCGGTGATGGCCCGGCTGTCCCATTTGAGCGATTTGAGCGGTGACATGATGGAGTGGAGTAGACCGCGTTTGTACTCCACAATTCCCTCTTCCACCGCAAAGCGTAGCTGTTCGGCCGCGCGGGTGAACTCGGCGGGGCTGATTTCGAGGAAGTCTACTAATGTATCTGGCTCATCGAGGGCGCGGCGCACCTCATACCAGTCACCGGTGATCTGTTTTTCGAGCTCGCTCACAATA
>CAZAMY010000583.1:0-2182 GCA_964485995.1 uncultured Sediminispirochaeta sp. | reverse complement strand
CTCCTATTATACTACGGGTTTACTTATAGAGACAGGTTGAGAGTAACAACTGATTCAAAAAATTAACTACAATTGTCGTTCAGGCTGGTCCATGGGTCCTCCGGGCTGTAGTTTTCGTTTGCGGTGCGCCAGCATGGCCAGAAACTCATGCACGATGGCTCCACCGAGGTAGGCCGTGATCTGGGTCGGGTCGAAGGCGGGTAGTACCTCGACGATGTCCATGGCAACGTAATTGAGGTCTCTGGTCTGGCGCAGAAGCTTAAGAGCTTCGTAACTGGTAAAGCCGCCCACTTCGATAGTGCCGGTGCCGGGGGCGAAGGCCGGGTCGACGAAGTCGATGTCGAAGGTGAGGAAGGTTTTTGCGTCGCCCACCCGGGCGTTGATCTGCCGGCCGACCTCAGCGAGCCCCATCTCCCGCATTTCTTCGGCCATGATGACCTGGAAGCCCAAATCCTCGGATACTTTCCTGGCGGAGGTGTTGAACAGGCCGCGGATGCCGACCTGGATGGAGTGCGCGGTATCGATGAGCCCTTCCTGGCAGGCGATGTAAAAGGGGGTTCCGTGGGTGAGAGTGTCACCGTTTTCGATATCGTAGGTATCCAGATGGGCGTCGAAGTGTACGAGGGCCACTGGCCCGTGCTTCTGTGCTACGGCCCGCAGCTGCGGTAGAGTGACGGAGTGGTCCCCGCCCAGGCAGATGGGCAGCACGTCACCGGCGAGGATCTCGGACACCTCGGCTTGAATGGACGCATGCGCTTTAGCCAGGTCGCAGGGGCTGACGTTCACATCGCCCCAGTCGACGCCGGAGATGTATTCGAACATGTTGATGTCGAGGGTGAGGCTGGCGGCCCGCAGCATCATAGACATTTCACGAATGGCGGCGGGGGCGAATCTCTGTCCCGGCCGGAAGGTTGAGCCGGTGTCTGCCGGGGCCCCGAGAATGGCAAAATCGACTTCCTCGTGGGTGTGTACCTGCGGAAGGCGCATGAACGAGCGTATTCCGCAGAATCTCGAAACCTCGGAGGCATCGACGGGATGGTATTTTTTCAAATTTGGCATAAAGCGTACTCCTTTTTAGTGAATCTAATGTTGTGGTGGGCTCCAGTAAGACACTACAGTCATTCTACAACGAAAAGTGAAAATTAGCATAACCCGTGTGCTGAAAAATCATGTGTGCATCGAGTTAGTTGCAGCAGCAAGTTGGGTCGAAGAATGTGGCTCGCCCTGAAAGCCCCCGAGCATCGGCTAAGTGTCTTCCACTTGTGTTGAGGCTGTTCAGAGTTTAGACTGAATAGCCCGTGCTTTACGGGCTAGATAATATGTAGGTAGTGTAGGAGTTGAGTTTGGATAATAAAGAGAAGCTGGAAGAGTATATACGCAATAAACGGCATGTGTGTTGGGTGCTGAATCCACTGGTCGAAGACTACAGCGTTGACTCTACTATAGCAGTGTATGTCTTGAATCCGGTTTCATTTTTCGAAAAAGTGCCGGAGTCGGTGCTGGATGTGCTGCGGGATAAGGGATATACCCGGTTATATGTACTTTACCTATTTTCGCGCATAGGCGAGTTCGGTGAATGGGCGGATCTGCCGGCCGAGGAGCTACTGGACTCACGCTGCAATGATGTGATTGGTAAGATTATCCCGGATGTGGGCAAGGTTTTGTTTGCCTACGGCCAGCTGCCCGACGAACGCATGCGCGAGTTAGTAGATCAGCGGATGCGAGATGTTCAGCAGCGTATTGAGTCCGAAGTGCCTGGTATGGAGTTCTATCGGTTCGGGGCTCTCACCGAAACGGGCGATCCGAAGTCCCTGGTAGATGTTCAGGACACTGACGAGGAGCATAGGTTTTATTTTGCTTAAGGATACCCGACCGGGATAATGTAGAGCGGCGTGGCTTCGGTGTTTGGCAGGAGGGCTGCGACTGCGTCATCGGTAAACGCGCCGACCAGCGCGGAGGCGAGGTCGAGGGCGGTTGCCTGTAGTGATATGTTCTGGGCGCTGTGCCCGGCATCGAGAAAGACGTATCTTTCGGCACCCCGTTTGCCGTACTTTGCTGCGGTGCGCTCGACTACACCAGCGACTACTATAACTGCGGGAGCATCGGCAATAAAGCTCTGTTGCAGGGCTGCCCGGGCCAGTTCTCGGCGTGTATCTGTGGAGTCCAGTTGAACCAGTTGGTG
>CAZAMY010000582.1:0-2198 GCA_964485995.1 uncultured Sediminispirochaeta sp. | reverse complement strand
ACTCTGAGCAGCGAAGAGGCAGCGGGCATTCTGCTGATGCGGGAGGAGGAGAAGATGGCCCGGGACGTCTACCTGGCCCTGTATGAAAAGTGGAACATTCCGGTATTCGCGAATATCGCCGCCAGCGAGGAGACACATATGGACTCGATGGAGCTGCTGATAGAGCGCTACGGTCTCGCAGACCCGGTGACGGACGAGTCGCGCGCAAACCGCGGCACGTATGCCAATGAGGGCTTCGAAGAGCTCTACGCCGAGCTGACCGCCCGGGGCCTGTCCTCGTATACGGCGGCGCTGGAGGTGGGGGCCCTGATAGAGGACCTGGATATTGCCGATCTGCAGAAGCTGATTGCCGGCAGCGGCAATGACGATGTGCGGGTGGTGTACCAGAACCTGCTGAAGGGGTCGCGCAACCACATGCGGTCTTTTGCCCGCCAGCTGCAGCGTTACGGGCAGGAGTACACGCCGGAGTATATCAGCCGGAGTGACTACCAGCGCATTATCGGCAGCCGCAATGAGGCTGGAGTTATCGGCGATCCGCACTTCTCATTCTAATAGGGGTGCATTTTTGGCGCCGGTGCAGTGCTTTTTATAACAAGTTATTAATAATTGATAATCGGAAGAGAGGAGTAGGCGGAATGGCAGAAAAAAAGAAAAAGAGGGTGTCCCGGAAACGGGTGGCCCGTATCAGGACGGGGGTGCAGATTTTCTTCTTTGTCCTGATTGCCTTCATTGCAGTAAATCATACCCTGTCGGAGAGGGGCGGGGGGCTGCCGATTGTCTCGGATGCTTCGCTGCATGCAGTCTGCCCCTTCGGCGGGGTGGTGTCCATTTACCAGTTTGCGGCGGTGGGCGATTTCGTGAAGCAGACCCACGCTTCCAGTTTTATCCTGATGATCATCGTGTTCGCGATGGCGATTGCGGTGGGGCCGGCTTTTTGCGGCTGGGTGTGTCCCTTCGGGAGTCTGCAGGAGTGGCTGGCGCGGATCGGCCGGCGGATGTTCGGCACGCGCTACAATACTATGGTACCGCGGAGGGTGGATGGAACCTTGCGGTATCTGCGGTATGTGGTGGCCGCATGGGTGCTGTATGTGACGGCCCGCAGCGCGCAGCTGATTTTTGCCGAATATGACCCCTATTTCGCCCTGTTCAATTTCTGGACTGGCGAGGTGGCGCTGACCGCCTTTATCGCGCTGGCCCTGGTAGTGGTGCTGTCGCTGTTTGTCGAGCGGCCCTTCTGCAAGTACGCCTGTCCCTACGGGGCGGTGCTCGGGCTGTTCAACCTGTTCAGAGTGTTCGGCATACGCCGCAACCCGGCCACCTGCATCAACTGCAAACAGTGCGACCGCAGCTGCCCGATGAATATCGAGGTGTCCACAGCCGGCCGGGTGCGGGACCACCAATGCATCAGCTGCCTGAAGTGCAGCAGCGAGCAGGCCTGTCCGGTGGCCGGCACGGTGGAGCTGCTGCGCGGCAACTTCCGGATCGAGACCGAAGCCGCAGGTGCGCAGGGGGCCCGGATATGAAATTACGATCGGTTCATATAGCGGTTCTTACCGTAGTGGTTATGTTCGGAGGCATAGGCTTGAGCATGCTGGCCGGGCTGTGGCAGAGCGAGAGCTCCAAGGTTCCGGCCAGGTATACCTCCGGGGAGTTTGCCGGCGAAGCGAATCCGGCGGATATTCGCGGCTCCTACTCTTTCGCAGATGTGGCGGCGGCCTTCGACGTGCCGGCGGAGGTGCTGGTCGAGGCCTTCGGCTTCGGGGCGGCTGAAAACGCGGAAGATCTGCAGATCAAGCTGTTCGAGGACGTGTACGGCCTAGTGGACGGCAAGGAGATCGGTACCGACAGCATGCGCCTGTTCGTGGCCCTGTACCTGGGCCGGCCCTACACCCCGGAGGAAGACACCGGATTGCCGGCGCAGGCCCTGCGCCTTCTGGAGGAAGCGGGGAAGCTGGAGCCGGAGCGCGCGGTGGAGTTGCGGGAGCTGTATGCCGTGGATCTGGCGGGGGCGGGAGGGCCGGCCGGGGACCAGTCTGCAGGCACGGGTGATGGCACTTCCGAAGGCTCGACCGAGGGGGCCAGTGCCGACGACCTGTTTGCCGCCGCCGAGGCCGCAGCGCAAGAGGATGCGGCGGCCGAATCGGAGGATACCGCCATCAAGGGCAAGACCACCTTCCGCGACCTGATGGATTGGGGGC
>CAZAMY010000581.1:0-2206 GCA_964485995.1 uncultured Sediminispirochaeta sp. | reverse complement strand
AGATCTCTTTGAATCGCTTCCAGATTCCCTTGCGGGAGAGAGCTGTTCCGCGCATACTTAGAAAGAGACTGTCCTCGATTCGTTCGCTCTTCAGCATGTGCGGACGGGCCAGTCGCAGGTATTCCCGCAGCCAGTAGATGCCGTGCTCGCCGACCGGTACAATCCGCTCCCGGTTGCCTTTTCCATGAATTCTGGCAACTTTCTCCGATAAATAGATGTGTCCAACCTTCAAAGCGGCTGCCTCAGAAATACGCAGGCCGCAGGAGTAGATCATTTCGAATAGGGCGCGGTCCCGGAGTCCGTAGTTGGTATCCAGCGGTATGGCCTCGAAAAAGGCTTCAACCTCCTCGCGGGTCATTACATCCGGCAGAGGAGCCGAACGGCGGGGAGAGTCGAGGCGGCCGGCCGGATTGTCGGCACGGTACTCCTCCTGCATTAGAAACTTAAAAAAAGACCGCAAGGCGCTGATTCCCTTGGCCAGGGTACGGTGATCTATCGGGCCGTGCCGCGAGTCATCGCCGCCGGCCTGCCGCCGGAAGTTTATGTAGTCCAGCAATTCGAGTGTGGTCAATCGATCCAATTCGGTACCGGTTTGTGCACACCACTCCGAGAGGAAACGGATTTCCCGCATATAAGTCTCGCGGCTCAAGGGGGCAATTTGAGCCGAAGAACTGAGGAAATCTTCGTATTCTCTCAAGAGTTCAGAACCGTCCATCTTTACTGCTCATTTTCTCCTGACGCCTTGCGTCCGCGCAGTATCGTCGGGATGCCCAGGTCGTTATCGCCAGAGTTGCGCCCGCTGAGAAAGCCTCCGGAGCTGTTCCGGTTCAGACCCTTCTGCAGATTTAGCCACTCTTTGTATTTGATGATCTCGTCCTGCGGCTCCTGGGCGACCTCTTCATCCACGGTCACCGCCTCGCTGCGAAAACCGGTTGCTACAACAGTGACCTTCACCTCGTCCTCCAGCTCGCTTTTAATCGACTGGCCCGGAATAATCAATGCATCATCGTCGGCATTGGCGGTAATGATTTTTACCACTTCCTCGTACTCGGACAGCGAAAGATCCTCACCGCCGGTGACGTTTACCAGGATTCCCTTCGCGCCCTCGATGTGGGCATCCTCCAGGAGCGGATTGTTAATGGCGTTGGTAGCCGCATCCACCGCCCGGTTGTCACCGTGACCTACTCCGATACCCATAAGTGCATCACCGCGGCCTTTCATTATAGTGCGCACATCGGCAAAGTCGATGTTGATCTCGCCAGGTTCGGTGATGAGCTCGGATATCCCCTGCACTCCCTGTCGCAGCACGTCGTCGGCCATCAGAAAGGCCTCGCGGATCGGCGTCTTGCGCTCTACGATTTTCAGCAGGTACTGATTGGGTATTGTGATGAGGGTATCCACTTCGTTACGCAGCTTTTCGATTCCCTTTTCCGCCAGCTTCATTTTCTGCCGGCCCTCGAAATCGAAGGGCTTGGTAACCACCGCTACCGTCAGCGCTTCCAGCTCACGGGCTACCTGGGCTACAATCGGTGCGGCCCCGGTTCCGGTACCGCCGCCCATACCGGCGGTAATGAAGACCATATCCGCCCCCTGGAGCACGTTCTTGATCTCCTCGCGCGACTCCTCAGCAGCCTTTTCGCCTACATCCGGCACTCCGCCGGCCCCGAGCCCATTGGTCAACTGTGATCCGATCGGCAGCTTTGCCTTCGCATTCGCCCGCTGCAGTGCCTGCATGTCGGTGTTGAGCGCGATGAAATCAACCTTCTTCAATCCGGATGAAATCATACGGTTGACCGCATTACTGCCGCCTCCACCTACTCCGATTACCTTGATAACGGTAGGTTCTACTTGCTCATGTGTGTGATCATCTACTATTTCGATTTGCATTGCCCCCTCCCGAGCATAGTTTTGAAAATATATCTTTAAATGGGATGGTGCGGACTGCCCTAACCCTTGCGCACTCCGTACCGCCCACTTTTGTTTTCCGTGCGTCTCTATGGACTCATAGAAACTCCTTGAACCAATTTTTCAGCTTGCCCATCATACCGTCGCCGCTGCGCTTGGCCGGCAGGGCATGCCCGGCTTCCGCCTCCATCATTTCGGCGGCATACAGTACCAACCCGACACCGGTTGCATACACCGGGCTCTGATATACATCCGACAGACCACCGACTTTAACCGGGTACCCGATGCGGGCCGGGATGCC
>CAZAMY010000580.1:0-2207 GCA_964485995.1 uncultured Sediminispirochaeta sp. | reverse complement strand
GTATTGTCCCGAACCAGACCGGCTACAATCGCGACTCCCAAGCCGCCGGCTCCGATCACTCCGCCGATAGTGGAAGTACCGATGTTAATAATAATAGAGATGCGGGTCCCGGCCAAAATTGCGGGGAACGCCTGCGGCAGCTCGGCTTTCATAAGCACCTGCAGCGGCGTCATACCCATGCCGCGGGCGGCCTCTTTCAGCGTCGGGGAAACAGAGAGCAGTCCGGTAATGGTGTTTCTGACGATAGGGAGAATACTGTAGATGTAGAGGGCCAGATAGGCCGGAGTAAAACCGAAACCGACTGCCGGCACCGCCAGGGTGAGTACCGCCACTGGAGGAAAGGTTTGCAGCAGGGCGGTGAGGTCCTGAATGGGCTGTAGAAACTCGCGGCCCCAGGAACGGGTAACCGCTATACCCAGTAGTATTCCGGTAAAAAAAGCACTGGCCCCGGACAGCATCACCAGCAGCAGATGCTCGGCGAACAGGCGCAGCAGCGATGCCCGCGGATAGAGAATCTCCTGCAGATTTGGAAACAGCGGCGATAAAAAGGTGGACTGCACCGCCGGAAGGGTGATGTAGAGGATATAGGCGACTATACACAGCAGGGCGAACCGGCTGCGGGTTCTGCTTTTCAAGTGACCTCCCATGCCAGACGCACTCCTTTCGGTGTTACTATATGTTCGGCCCAGTGAAAGAGCCGGTCGAAGAGGACCGATAGAAGGATAACCGGAATCACTCCTAAAAGAATCAGGTCGGGAACCGACTGTCCGAGTCCCTGAAAAATGAAGGTTCCCAGTCCTCCGGCTCCAATTAGGGCGGCTACCGCGGTATTTCCGATGGTTTGTACCAGCGACATTCTGATGCCGGTGAGCATCATAGGGGTGGCCAGCGGCAGTTCGACATACCGAAACTTCTGCGATTTGCTCATACCCATACCCGTGGCGGCCGAAATGACATGGGATTCTATGTAGTAGATACCGGTAAAGGTGTTGCGGATAATCGGCAGGAGCGAGTAGAGCGTAAGTGCGATCAGCGCCGGAGCATTTCCGATTCCGGCAATGCCGAGAGTGCGCAGCACCGGAAACTGCTGCGAAATCAGCGCCAGCGGGGCAATCATCAGCCCGAACAGTGCCAGGCTGGGAATGGTCTGTACCCCGTTGACCACTTTAAAGATGAGGTTGCGGTATTTCTCCGAGCGGGCGGCCCAAATTCCGGCCGGTATGCCGATGAGGGTAGCGGTTCCGACTGCTGACAGACTGAGACTGATATGGTGGAGAAGCTCCTGTAAAAACTTTTCGGAGCGGTTCTGGAACTCCAGCAGGATTGCCGAATGGCGGAAGCAGCCCATCAGAACAAATACTGAGATTCCGATCAGAATGAGGATAAATGCGATGGCCGGCAGTGTCTTGTAATGGCTGTTGCGATAGGCCCAGCTCAACAGCAGGTAGATGGTTAGCAAAGCCACCCAGAACCCGGCTGAGAAACTTATCCGCCCATATTGTGCTGCCTCCCAGAGTACCAGATTGTTCTGCAGGAAGGTGAGCATTGCCAGCAGGTGACTCATGAAGGCGATCGAGAACAGCAGAAAGAATATGTCCGTGTGCGTGCGAGTGAATACAATCAGGATTATCAGCAGGATCAGCAGCAGTGCCGCGATCCAGTAGTGGGGAGGAAGATCGAACACCCTGATAGCGCTCCCGGTTTGTATGCGGTTCGGTTTCACGGTGTACAACGGCAGCAGGTAAGTGCAGATGGCACACAAACCGGTAAATATTTTAAAGCGCATGGGAATCTTATTCCAAGAATCCGTTTTCCTGCAGGTACTCCTCGGCTACATCTGAGGCAGCTTCGCCGAACACCGCCAGACGGGAGTTGAGTGATTGCAGCGTCTCAAGGTCGAGAGTATTGAATACAGGATTCAGTATTACTTCTAATTCCGAGTGTGCTTCAATGATCTCGCCGCGCACGAGGGGTGCCGGCTGATATACGTGCTGGACGTTCAGGCTATCTTCCATTACAACCAGACCCAATGTGGCCAGTGCGCCGTCGGTTCCGTAGGCCATCGCGGCATTGACTCCGTCGGTTTGCTCCGCCGCCGCCCGTTCGGTGGTGGCCGTATTTCCTCCCGAGAGAATCAGCAGCTGTTCCTTTTCCAGCTTGAATCCATAGGCTTCTTCAAAACTGGGCAGGGCGCCTTCGCGGCTGGC
>CAZAMY010000579.1:0-2214 GCA_964485995.1 uncultured Sediminispirochaeta sp. | reverse complement strand
GCCTTCGCGACAACTGTCATGGCAGGATTCTTTCCCGTCTTTTTCAAGTCGTATTGGGCCGATCCCACCAATCTTCAGGAGAGTACCTTCTATCTCGGTATGGCCAACTCGCTGGCATCGATTATTGTTGCCGCCCTGGCACCCTTTTTAGGCGCTGTAGCCGACCGTGGAAGCACGAAAAAGCGCTTCCTGGTATTCTTTGCCTTTTTGGGAGTCATCATGACCGGCGGGCTTTGGTTTGTTCGGATGGGATTCTGGCAGTTGGCAATTGTCTTTTATGTAGCCGGGACCGTCGGATTTTCCGGGGGAAACATTTTTTACGACTCTCTTATCACCGGGGTCGCCTCCGAAAAGAAGGTGGATTTTGTCTCCTCCCTGGGCTTTTCGATGGGCTACATCGGAGGCGGACTGCTGTTTCTGGTGAATGTGTTGATGTATCTGCAGCCGGAGCTGTTCGGAATCTCCGACGGGCCGACTGCCATTCGAATCGCCTTTCTGAGCGTGGCCGTCTGGTGGGCGGTCTTCACCATCCCGCTGCTGCTGTTTGTACCCGAACCGCCGGTCGAGTCTCCGCTTCCCTTGAACCGGGCAGTAAAGGGCGGCTGGTTCCAGTTGAAGCACACCCTGAAGGATATTCGCAGTCTCAAGGTAGTCGGAATCTTCCTCTTAGCCTACTGGTTTTACATTGACGGTGTAGACACAATTGTCCGCATGGCTGTCGACTATGGTGCATCCCTCGGCTTTCCCTCCGAATCGCTGATTGTTGCTCTGCTGATGGTACAGTTTATCGCCTTCCCATCGGCCCTGGCCTACGGCTGGTTCGGAAAGAAGATCGGTGTGAAAAACGCCCTCTACGTAGCCATCTGCGCATACGGCATTATCACCATCCTGGGCTATTTTATGAAAACGACCCTGCACTTTTACATCCTGGCCGGCCTGGTCGGACTGTTTCAGGGCGGCATTCAGGCCCTTAGCCGCAGTTATTACACCCGTCTCATTCCAGCCAACAAATCGGCTGAGTTCTTCGGTTTCTTCAATATGCTCGGCAAGTTCGCCGCAGTGATAGGACCGTTTTTAATGGGCTCCATCACTATTCTCACCGGCAGCAACCGCTTCGGAATTCTGTCGATTATCGTGCTGTTTGCAATCGGCGGTTTTCTACTGACCAAGGTTGATGAAGAGGAAGGCCGGCGGATTGCCCACGAAAAGCTGAACGTACGTACGCAGGCGGAGCTCGCACCACCTGAGGGTGATGAAGAGTAAGCTGAGGCCCGCCGGTCGCAGCCGGCGAGCGGCGTGATTAATCGTGCCAGAAGATGGGGGTAAAGATCACCAGAACGGTGTAGATCTCGAGACGGCCGACCATCATAATGAAAGATAGGAACCACTTCACATAATCCGGGAAGAAAGCGTAGTTTTCGGTCGGCCCTACCATTCCAAAACCGGGGCCGATGTTCCCGAGGGTTACCAGTGCTGTAGAAAATGACGTCAGTATGGTGTTGCCGGCTGTAGCTACCACAAAGGTGACAATCATCAGCAGAAGAATGTACAGCGATACCATTCCGGTAATGACATACACAGTATCTTTTTTTACTACCCGGCCGTTGAGGTGTATCCGGAACACACCCCGTGGATAGATCAGGTATTTCATCTCATTGAAGCCCTGTTTGATAATGGTCACGATTCTCACCACTTTCATCCCACCGCCGGTAGAACCGGCCGAACCGCCGATAAACATGAGGGTAAACAGGGCAATCTTCGATACCGCCGGCCAGGCTGCAAAATCGGCGGTGGCATACCCGGTTGTAGTCAGAATCGATGCTGCCTGAAAACCCGCAAAGCGCAGGCTTTCGCTGAAACTTTCGTACACTGTGCCGTGCAGGTCGAGAGCTATCAGCACACTGGCTACAATCAAAATACCGGTATACACCCGAAACTCGGTATTTTTTATGATCGAACGGGTATCCCCGCGAACGAGACGGAAGAACATGATGAAGTTGACGCCGGCCAGATACATGAAGATGGTGATTATGACATGAATGTATCCGTAGCTGTAAAAACCGACGCTGCTGTTCTTTGGAGAAAACCCGCCGGTAGCAAGAGTTCCGAAGGTATGCGTCAGAGCGTCGAAGAGGCTCATACCGCCCGACATCAGCAGGACTGTTTCGGCAACTGTCAGGGACAGGTAGATAATCCACAGAATTTTGGCTGTCT
>CAZAMY010000578.1:0-2223 GCA_964485995.1 uncultured Sediminispirochaeta sp. | reverse complement strand
CGAATTTTGCACTAGATCCAAAGCAAAATCACAGATGGTACGATGCATTATTTTCCCTGGTACTTCGCAAGAATTTCGGGAAGACGATCTTTAGTCAGCTTACCGTACACATCTTCACCGACGATAAGTACCGGTGCCAGACCGCAGGCTCCGACACAGCGCACCGCTTCAATGGAGAACTGTCCATCAGAAGTTACCTGGTTTACACCGATACCCAATACCGATTCGAGCTCATTGAGTATATCTTCACCACCCTTGAGATAACAGGCAGTTCCCATACACACCTGGATGTTGTACTTTCCGGGTTTATTGAGCTTGAAATAATGATAAAACGTGACGACTCCGTAGATCTTAGCCAACGGAACATTCATAATTTTGGCTACCTTCTTAGCCGCTTCACGCGGAATATAGCCAAACTCCTCCTGCACTCTGTGTAGGATCATGATGAGATTTCCCGGTTTTTCCCTCCACTGTTCTATGTGGTCCAGGAGTTCCTGGGAAAATGTGATCTCAGCATCGCTTTTCACAGACATGGAACCTCCATTTCATGCCACACCCCCTAGGTGCGGTAATATACTGTATTTGTATGTACCAAGATAGTAGGAAATAATTAAAAAAAAATCAATAAAAAAAGCACTATTAAATCCGGATATTGTGATTTTTTCAGGTTTTAATTGATTTTTTGCCAAAGATCTAATATTATAAAACAAGTTAATGTGAACGGATGCACATATAAACTTGACATATAGGCTTAAACGATTATTATATGTGAAACCATCCGGTTTAAAATGTGGGATGAGACAGGTATGACTCACACATTGAATTATAACAGATTTCATATAGAAATCTACACTTACACAACTTAATTGGGGATAATCTATGAACAAAGACTTCATTCTACGGCTGACGAAGTACAAGCGTTTACTCTACAAATTGAAGGCACTGGGTTTTGAACGGGTATTCTCTAACAACCTCGGTGACGCAATTGGAGTTACACCGGCACTTGTCCGTAAAGATTTTTCCACCCTCAATCTGCCGGGCAACAAGCGCGGCGGCTACAATATCGACACCCTGATTGAAAAGTTAGACAAAATTCTCGGCCGGGACCGGCCGCAGCATGTGATAGTAGTTGGATGCGGACGAATCGGAACCGCCCTTATGGAATACAGCGGCTTCAACACCGACGGAATAGAGATCGTTGCTGGTTTCGACTCCCATCCGGAGAATGTCCACAACACCAGCGGAGTTCCCATTTACGGGATGGACAAGCTCGAGGAGTATGTCCGCGAGCATGATATTAAAGTAGGCGTTATCGCCGTTCCGGATTCAGAGGCCTCTAAGGTTCTGGACCGACTGATCGTTGCCGGAATCCGCGGAGTGTTGAATTTCGCCCCGGTCGAACTGAAGTGCACCCGCACCGACTGCCCTGGAAGCACCACCATCCATAATGTGAATATCGCTCTCGAGCTCGAACACCTTTTTTATCAAGTCAACAGCGATGAGGCCGAAGAGGAAGAGACCACAGACAGCGGTGAGCCTCGCGAAGCCGGCGAATAGGACCGCGTATGAGTATGCCGAATATGCCGCTGCTCATTTCTTGGTCATTCAGCCTGGTGCTGCTGTGTGCACTGGTAGTGGTTATAATCCTGTGGAAGAGCAGAACCCGGCATAAAAACGACTGGTCCCTCGGAGAGTTGCAGGGACGCCTCAACGAACTGGAAAGAATCTCCGGAAATCTCGATGAACTGCGATCGATGTTCGTACTGCCGCGTACCCGCGGCGATGTGGGCGAAAGATTGCTGAACGAGCTGCTGCACAACTGGCTGCCGCCAGAGTCCTTCGCACTGCAGTACGGCTTCAAGGACGGCACCCGCGCCGATGCGGTCATCTTCCTGGGCAGCTATATGGTGGCGGTGGATGCCAAATTTCCCTTTCAGAGCGTGCGGGAGGTGTTTTCACCAAATGCCGGCCCGGATGAGCAGCCGCTACCCTCCGACAAAAAAATTCCGGCCCAGGTAAAACGCACCTTTATTCAACACGCACGCAGCATTTCAGAGAAGTACATTCGCCCTGATCAGGGTACCCTGCAGTTTGCCCTGATGTACGTACCCTCCGAGACCCTCTATTACAACTGCTTTGTGGAAGACAGCGAACTCTCGGCCGCCGTGTTGGCTGAAAAGGTGGTCCCGGTCGGGCCAACCAACCTGTTCCTGTATCTGCAGA
>CAZAMY010000577.1:0-2225 GCA_964485995.1 uncultured Sediminispirochaeta sp. | reverse complement strand
CGATTTTGGCGACACTTCCGTGGACCTGGGGACCAACGGCATCGATTTCGACGGGCCGGGGGGCAACCCGGAGGAAACCGTGATCGACGAGTCTGCTGTTTATCTTGTAAGCGGGAAAAACCCCTGGAGCGTGGAGCTGAACACCCACGGCGAGCTGTATGACAGCGGTACCCCGGGCGGGCCGACCGGCGAGGTGCACGTGCGGGTGTTTGCTGAGGACCAGAACGGGATTTCCGGGAACCAGGCCGGCTACTATGCGCAGCTGCATTTTACCCTGGACGACTCGATTCCTACTATCACTGGTCTGGACCCGGCCTCGGACTCTTACCAGAACGGCGTTTTCAATCTGACCGGCCAGGTGAGCGACGAAACCCAAATCAAACACCTGGAAATCAGCTACGACGGCGGGACCTCCTGGGAGTATATTATTCAGAACGGAGATATCGACAATTATAGTCTCGATGTGGAGATAGATACGGCGGATATTCCCGGCATCGGCGCGGTGAACAGCGACGACATCACCGTCCGGCTGCGCGTAACCGACGATACAAACTACCAGTCACAGGCGTCGCTGACCTATTACATCGACAACCTGCTGCCCACTGGGTATATGACCCAGAACACCTCCGATGTGTACGGTGACATAGCCGTTCCCGGACACAATGCGGTGCTCTACGGCATGGCCGACGATACCGGTACCGTCAGCGGGGTAGAGCGGGTAGTGGTCTACTTTGTGAAAGATGGACTTTTCTTCGACCCGCGCGACGGAAGTACGGCGGCGGTTACAACTGCCGAAATAAACGAAACGACAGTGGATTTTCCCACTGGGGCGGCTGTGGGTTTCCTGCTGAGCATCGACTCGACGGTAGAAACCCTCAGCGGGGCCAACCCCGATGGAGACGGGCTGGCCGAAGAGCTGAATGTGGGCGAAGAGTACGAGTGGAAACTCGGTATCGATTCGAACAACTTGGATGACGGCGTTAATACCCTGCACTACGTGGTCTACGACAAGGCCGGCAACCGCTACCACAACACCAAAGCGGTGTTCGTGAAGAACGACAAACCGGTGATCAACGGTATGCAGGTCGGCTATGATCTGGACGGCAGCGATGATGTACAGGGTGATGAAATCTTTCCCTACAGCGGCGAGTTCAAGGCCCGTAACTTTCTCTATTTCGAGTTCGATGCGACTGACGGCGGCGGGATTGCCACCTACGAGGTCTTCGAGGGCAGCGACGACTCGGGCACGCTGGTGCTGAGCGGCTCTGCAGGCGGGCTGGATAATAATGAGCTGGACATAACCGGTGCGGCCGACGGGCCGCAGTCATACTACTGCAAAGTCACTGACGGTGACGGGATAAGCGATTCGATGATCGTTGAAGTAGATATCGACAACACCGACGACGTACCGCCGGTCCTGGTGCTCGAGGCTCTCACGCAGAGCAGTGTGGTAGACGGACACCTGGAAGCGGACGGTGACAGCCTGTACGACGGCAGCGACCCGGATGTCAGCGGTACTGTGCAGTTTACCGGTACCGCCTCCGACGACCAGGGCATGCAGGAGATCCGCGTGACCATCGACGGAGTAGAAACGGTATTGGCCGCCTGGGACAGCGGCTCGTTCGTCTCGCAGGATGGAAATTTCAGTATCGACTCACAGACCATTAACCCGATCAGCGGCCACTCGATCAGCTGGACCTACACTTGGGACAGCTCGACGGTCAGCGACATTGCCGAGACCAATGTGAGTGCGGCCTTCGTAGTGGACGATTTCGGGGCCGGACCGAACCAAGACACCGGCAGTATGACGGTTGATGTGGTGCCGTATATCAGCGATATTACTACCGGCCTCGAGAACGGAACTCTGCAGTTCATCAAGCGCAGCGCCCTGGGACGCTATCCGGTACAGTATGATGCCGGCCAGACGATCCGCATTTCCGGCTACAATCTGTATCCCGATCCTGATACAGTCACGTATCCGAGTGATCTGGTGACAGTGGGCAGCAGCACCCTTCCTATCACTGGGCGCGATGCCGCCGGCTATTCCTATGTGGATGTAGCCCAAGACAGCCTTACCTCCGGAGAACTCACTGTTACTACCCATGGTATTCCTTCCATCAACAACACCAACGACAACGGCCTGGCTGCGAATAGCGAGGCGGAGTCCTATAAACCACTGATCACTGACGACCGCTACCTCTATTTCTGGCAGCTCGAGTCGCACG
>CAZAMY010000576.1:0-2227 GCA_964485995.1 uncultured Sediminispirochaeta sp. | reverse complement strand
CTGCTGTCGTTCCTGGAGAATTTTAGCCCGATTCCGCCGACCCTTGTGCCGCACCATTCGATCCTGCGCGAGTTTATCGGCGGCAGCGTTTTTTATACTTGAATCGAAGGACCACCGAACTGTCATGCTGAACTACTTCGCTGATACTTTTGTCGTTCTACTGCCGCTCTTCATTCTGATGGCCGGGGGCTGGATCATGGGAGCGGCATTCACAATCGATGAGGATACCCTTACCCGCATTCTCACCGATTTCTTCGTACCGCTGCTGGTCTTCGGCAGCCTTTATCGCTCGGATATCACTCCTGCCGAGATGACTGATTTGCTGGGAACGGTACTATTCATGGTAGCCGCACTGTACGCAGCCGCCATCATTTACACCCGAGTGAGCGGAGTGGATATTCGGGGTTTCGCCATGCCGGTAATTTTTATGAATTCCGGTTTTCTGGGCATTCCGCTGATGCAGCTGTGGAGTGGTGATGCAGCCATGAACATCATCATCGTATTCGATCAAATTCAAACCATATTCATTTTTACGCTCGGGTTTTTTATAGTCGGCGGCGGGTTTACCCTCAAAGGGCTGCGACTGTCGCTGCTCTCCCCCATCCTGTGGGCAGTGATTCTCGGTTTCGGCGCCAACTTGTTGAAGATTCCTCTACCGGGGGTGCTCATAGACACCTGCAGTTTTGCCGGCAATGCAGCTCCGCCGTTGGCCGCTTTTGTGGTCGGCTGTTCGCTGAGTTCGAAGCGCCCCTACGTAGACCGGCATATCATCGGCGGGATCGTGCTGCGAATGGGTATAGGGCTTTGTGTCGGTATAGCTGCGGCAGCGATATTCGATCTGCAGGGACTGACCAAAACAGTTGTGATAGTTGCCTCTGCTCTTCCGGCAGCGGTTTTTTCCTACGTACTGCCGGCCCGCTACGGCGCGGTCACCGAACACGCACAAAACATAGTTGTGATTTCTACCATTCTGAGTGTCGTTACTATTCCGCTTACCTTTGCTCTGGCCCGGATGATATAGAAACCGCGGGGTGCGGTCCGCTTCCCCGCTGCAGCAGCTGCCCTTTTGTCCGTTCAAGGTCGATCCAGCTGCTCCAGGATCCGCGCTTAGTGGGAGCGGCAAGCTTCTCATGCAGGAGCTTCAGAAACTCCGAACGCGGGACCTCATAAGCACCGAATTGCGAGAGGTGTTCAGTGTAGACCTGACAGTCCATTAGCCCGAACCCCTGCTCATCGAGGGCCAGCATAAACAGGACAAAGGCTGCCTTGGAGGCGTTGCTTACCAGAGAGAACATCGATTCTCCGAAGAAGGCGCTGCCCAGAGAAACCCCATACAGGCCGCCGACCAGCTCCTCGTCTTGCCACACCTCTACCGAGTGAGCAAAGCCGAGATTGTGCAGACGATTGTAGGCCTGCTGCATTTCCGGAACAATCCAGGTACCCTCCTGTTCGGGACGGGGAACCCGGGCACACTCGCGAATCACATCGGGAAAGGCCTGGTCTACAGTTACGGAGAAGTTCTCTTTACGAAGGTCTCGGCGCAAAGACTTGGGAATGTGCAGGCGATCGGGTGTGAGAATAAAACGGGGGTCAGGGCTCCACCACAGGATAGGGCTTTCGTCGTCGTACCAGGGGAAAATTCCCTGACGGTACGCCGAGAGTAGCACTCCCGGCGACAGGTTTCCGTTTACCGCCACTATGCCCAGCGGTGAGGCCTCCTCCAGCGAGAACTTGAGGTGTTGATTCTCCTTCAGATGGGGAATATCACGAAGATTCAGCATCTATATGTATTTCTCCATCTTTCACATCCACATGCGCTTCTCCGCCCTTCTGCAGATCGCCGAACAGTACCGCATCTACAAAGTAGTCCTTTACCTTCTCCTGGATCAGGCGGGAGATGTTGCGTGCCCCGAACTCCGCCGAATAACCGTTGTCGGCAAACCACTGGCGGGCAGCATCACTGACTTCGAGCTGTACGTTTTTCTCCTCCAGCTGACGGCTGAACTCCTGCAGCTCTTTGTTCACAATTTTCAGAATAACCTCGTTCGGCAGACGGTTGAAGGTAACGATCTTGTCCAGACGATTGCGAAACTCCGGACTGAAGATTCGATCGACGGCATCGCGGATTGCGCCCTCGGTGATGTACCGCTCGCCAAAACCGATCATCGGCTTATCCAGGTCGGAAGAGCGTCGTGTAGGGAAAGAGTGTTCAGAGCCGTGTAGATCT
>CAZAMY010000575.1:0-2232 GCA_964485995.1 uncultured Sediminispirochaeta sp. | reverse complement strand
ATTGAACAGCAATTCCCGACCATCGTGCTCACCGGCGTGCGCGAACCGGAGGAGGTATCCATCGACTTCAGTAATTACCGCGGAACAGTGTTTGTCTCCCGTACCGATACTGCTGAAACGGTACGCCTACTGCGCCTTAGTTCTCCAGTTAAAAACATCATGTCAACTGAATATCCTATTCTCACCGAAGCCCACCATTTTGATGAAGCCAAAAACATGCTCGTCAACTCCGATCTGCGGGGTTTGCCAGTCTTTACCGCTGACGACGAGAATCAGAGTAACCATAAGTTTATCGGGGTGGTAACCCGCAGATGCTTCATCGACCGACCTAGCAAACAGGTAATTATGGTGGACCATAACGAAGCCGACCAGAGCATTCGTGGAATAGAGCACGCGGAAGTAATTGAAATCATCGATCATCACCGACTGGCGGCTGAAAAAACCCGCACCCCCATATATGTGGCTGCAAAACCCGTCGGCAGCACCTGTACCATTGTATATCAGCACTACCTTCAGTCTGGAGTTCCGGTAAATGCAACTACAGCGAAGGTCTTACTGGCCGGATTACTCTCTGACACGGTGTTACTGAAATCGCCAACTGCTACGAATGAAGATCGCCGCGCCGCCGCCCAACTGGCAAATATAGCCGGTATAACTATCGAGGAATACGGCGAACAAATTTTTAGCCATACCGCCGTTCTCAGTAAAGAAAATCCACAAAAGGTAATTAAAACGGACTTCAAACTATACTCCGAGTTCAACAAAAAAATCGGTATAGGACAGGTCGAGGTGGTTACCTTTCAGAACCTCGGCGAACTTGAGCAGCTATACCTGAACGCGCTGGAGAAAGTACAAGAGGAACAGGGACTAGACTGGACGATGCTGCTTATTACCAATGTGCTGCACGAGCATTCTAAGCTATTCACCACCCCCTTTGCAGAGGCGGAGGAGCGCCTGGTGTTTAAGCAGGAGAAACAGGGCAGATTCGATCTGCCGAATATCCTCTCAAGAAAAAAGCAGGTTTTGCCTGAAATTCTAAGGGTTCTGGAAGAAATGAGTTCTTCCAAAAAATAACGTTTTTCCTTAGGAAAATATAGACAGTTGGTTTAAAATATGACTAGGGGAAATAAAATGAATTATCGAAATATCCGCGGCTGAGAAAACTATGAAAAATGATCGACTTCAAGAAATCGAGGAACTTCTAGAGGTAAAAAAGCGAAGGGGCAACCAATTGTGCTGGTTGATATACAACCGGAATTCCGAAATGAAATATGACATTGAGAATGCCGAAGAAGATATTCGCTGGATGATTTACGAAATCAAACGCCTGCGTGAAGAAAACCATAATTATAAAGAGTTCATAGATTCCATTCGCGTGCAGATGGCTAGTGAATTGGGATTACAGGATAAAAACTAATTAATTCCGTATTATGAATCTATATTCCACATTACGAATTGCTGTGGTATAGTTGTGGAAAAGGAGGTAAGGATGAGAGATGATATAAAGGTACAATTGCCATATGTAAAGATTGAAGACCCGCATCTGTGTACTGATGCCCACGCTTTATTGGTCATTCGACGGCTTCTATTTCCAGGACTACTACATCACAATGGCTCCCATGGATATGGGGTTTTGGCCAAAAACTGGGAATCGACCGACTCCGGAAAAAACTGGCGTTTTACCCTCAAAAAGGGAATACACTTTGAAAACGGGAATGAGCTTACCGCAGAAGACGTGGTCTACAGCCTTAAAAGAGCCGCCGCTCCTGATACTGCCGGCCAGCTTTTTACTGTGACGTATAACGAATACTTCGGACAAGCTGAGATTTTTTCCGAAAACAGATATACAGTTGTTCTGAAAAATCCAGATCCAATTGCCGATTTAGAAGAACTGCTTCCAGACTTGGCTATTCTTCCAAGGGGCTGGAGAAGCTATTCAGACGGCGCCGGGGCGGGATGGTACAGGCTAAGGGAACATAACGCGGATATGGCCCACCTTGAGCTAAGAGACGACGCTCCAGACGACCAGAAGCTCCCAGGGAACCTTACTTTTGAATCAGTACCAGAAGGCTCCGAGCGGGTAGATGCTGTCAGAACCGGCCACGCGCACCTGGCCCTCGATCCGCCGATTGAGAACATTTCGAGCCTCATGCAAAGCCCCGAAACTCTAGTGTACGGATGGGACACTAGTTTAAGTGTAATCTTTTTCATTGAGTGCAGCAATAGCGGTTT
>CAZAMY010000574.1:0-2241 GCA_964485995.1 uncultured Sediminispirochaeta sp. | reverse complement strand
GATCCAGGCTGGTCTGATAGAAGGCGCTCCAACGGTATTTATCCAGCACTATATCCTCAGCTGCGGGAGTAATGTCACTGATGATTTCTACTGCATCGGTTCCTGAGCAGTAATACACCGGGGTTCCATTCGGGTTCAATTCTTCATCCCGTGAGAGGCCCACTCTGTCAGCCCGGTTAATTTGCCGGGTATAGATGATGGGAATTCCTTGCTCCCGGCATGCAGAAATAAGTGCACTTGCATTTTCGACTACACTTTCCACATTTTCGACTCCGAAATTGCTCTCATTCTGAATGTCGATGAGTATCAATACGGTCTTACTTTTGTTCAAATCTTCCTCCTTTTAAATATGTTTATATATATACCGCCTATGAACTTTGTCATCGGCGCTTTTTGAGCTGGGGGAGTTGCAGACTCCGGTCTTCAGACCGCTCGGCCTGCGATGAATCTTGGTGTTTTTAATGAGAAATTATTGGTGTTCCTCTGGCATGAAAAAAATGTTTTTCTACACACTACTTTGTATGCGTACATTTGTATACCAAAAATTAAAAAATGTCAAATAAGATTAAATAGTGGTTTTTGTTTTTCCTTTTCATACTTGCGTCATCCATACCTTGATCCTATACTATCATCAGTTTAGAAGAAGGATGAATGCCAAGTGCTTTCCAAACTGGATGTAAGAACTAAGTACATCACTGCGACCATTCTGGAGACCAATGTAAAGGGGAAGCGTACCGGGGAGTCGTTGGCGGTACATGTATGAGCGGGGAAGAAAGCTACAATATATACTGCGATGAGAGTTGTCATATTCTACACGATCACAACGATATCATGGCACTCGGTGCGCTTACGGTACCGAAAGAAAAGGTGCGATCGATCTCGAAAGATATTCGCAAGATTAAACAGGAGTACAACTGCCACGGTGAACTGAAATGGACGAAAGTATCGAAGAAGAACACCCTGTTCTACATTGCGCTTGTTGACTACTTTTTCTCTAATGTGGACCTCTCTTTTCGCGCATTGGTTATTGGAAAAAAACATTCCCTCGATCACGAGCAGTACAACGATGGCAGCCATGATTCGTTTTATTATAAGATGTACTTCTACCTTATAAGAAACATCGTAGAGAATAGAATCGATCATAAGTTTGAAATCTATATCGACATTAAGGATACCCGCAGCGGGGAAAAAGTATATAAGCTGAATGATGTACTTGCATACAACTTTCGCGACTTTGAAAAAAAGCAGGTTTCCAAGATTCAACAGATCAGATCGCACGAATCCGAGCTGCTGCAGTTGGCTGATCTATTGCTTGGTGCAATTACCTATGAGAACAGAGGTTTACACAAAAATCCGGCGAAAAAAGCTATCGTCCAAAGAATGAAGGATCAGCTGGGGAGTTCTTTACGAGAATCTACTCCGCCATGGGAAACGAAGTTCAACCTGTTTCGCTTCTCGCCACGGGAGAGTTTCTGAGTTTATGACGCCTTTGAATCTTCCAGATAAACTGGATCTTGACGGCTCGTTTGAGAAGCTTTTTGCTAGGTTGTATTCGGTTTTTAAGGCGGATTTCATTGACAAAAGCGTGTTCTACCAGGGGTTACCGATTGTCTTCGATAACAGGAAAGTGGACTCTGAATACGAAGAAAGCTTTTGGCACCTTGTTACCAGAGGTAAGAATGAGAGAATACCTGATTTCAAGCGGGCCAAACGAATTCCCTGGATACGGCCGATCATTGAAAGGTATCCACATGAGGATATCCTATTCTGGATTGAGTGGGATACCGATAGAAGGGGGAGGCGAGTTCAAAAGCACTATTTCTGGTACGAGGAGGGAAGTTACATCGTCGTGTTGAAGAAAATCCCCAAACGGTACTTCCTCACAACCGCTTTTTATGTAACCGGTAGGCGTAATTACTTATACTACAAGAATAAATATGAAAGTGCATAAAAAAAGGGACCCGGCTGTTAACCGGCCCCTCAGCTCCTTCTACCATGGGTAGATGAGTATCACTATGCTAAATATATCGGAGATTACGGTAAAAATCAATAAAAGTATTGTAAAATATTGAACAGGAAAGGAAGAGGGGGCCTCAGAAAAGAAAAGGCAGCCCGCCTACCGGCGACCTGACATTTTTCGGGCTGGTCTCGGATTACGCTGCGCGTAATCCATCGACTTCGTGTTTTTCTGACGAAAAACACTGAGGTACCCCAGATATGAAAAAAGCACACCTTTCGGCG
>CAZAMY010000573.1:0-2247 GCA_964485995.1 uncultured Sediminispirochaeta sp. | reverse complement strand
CTCATCGACAACATCTCTTCCTGTAAATCGCCTCAGCAGATGATGGGGGCACTGATCAAAACCTACTTTGCCGAGACCCGCAACATCTCTCCGGAAAAAATCTTTAGCCTGTCGATTATGCCCTGCACGGCCAAGAAGTTCGAAGCCGACCGGCCGGAGATGAATGCCAGCGGCTTCCAGGATGTAGACCGGGTACTTACCACCCGCGAGTTGGCCCGAATGATACGCCAGGCGGGCATCAATTTCGAGAAACTGGGTGGAATAAAGCCGGATTCCATGCTCTCGCAGTACAGCGGGGCCGCCACAATCTTCGGTGCTACCGGCGGTGTAATGGAAGCGGCGCTGCGAACAGCCTACGAATTGAAAACCGGCCAGCCCCTCACACAGATAGATTTTGAAGCGGTGCGCGGACTGGATGAAACCAAAACCGCTGCAATACCGGTGAATGGAACCGAGATCAGGGTTCCGGTGGTGCATGGGCTTTCAAATGCGCGGGAACTCTTGAGCTACGTCCGGGAAGAACTCCAGCAGGGAAAGGAACCGCCGTATCATTTTATCGAGGTAATGGCCTGTAGAGGGGGGTGTGTTGGGGGCGGTGGTCAACCGATCGAGAACTCCATGGCACAACGCTACAAACGGGGCCAGGGCCTGTATGCAGAGGATGCAGAACTGCCGCTGCGTAAATCACATGAGAACTCCGAAATTGTGGCCATCTATGAGAAATACCTTAAGAGCCCCGGCGGCGAGAAGTCACACCATTTGCTGCATACGCACTATCAGCAGCGTGATAAGCACGCGGTATAGAGGAATACAGCGGCGGCATCTCGGAACTCAATTTCCGAACCAGCGGTTTCAGCTGTAAGGTGAGATCTTCGAGCCGGTCCAGATTGTGGGGAAATGCGTAGACGAAAAAACCGCGGATGACCGCTGAACCGGAGTCGGTAAGATTGCTGTGCTCGCAGGAGAATCCTGAAACACCCAGCTCATCACGTATTACCGGCTGTATTGAAACCCGTGCAAAGAGTACAAACTCCTCGAGAGCTTCCACCCCCGCCTCCAGGATGTGTGTATCCCGTTCGTATAAATCGTGCAGCTGTATCATCTGCCGAATCTGCCGCAATACCGCGGAGGAAAAGGACATTTTCTCCAGGAGATTTAGAAACCACCCCTTGTCGAAATGGTTGTAGAAGAGCGTACGCAGCGCTTCGACTAAAAAGAGAATGCGCTGGGTATCTTCGTTTTCCGTAACCTGCGGCAGGATTCCACTGCTGCTGTTAATACGCGCTTTCATTACTATCAGTATCGGAATCTTTGGAAGAATAGTTTACCTGCGGGTCAAGCCGCTGTACCTGAAGGGTGAATTTGAATTCTTCCGCTAAATTTCCTATCTTGAATTTACATGCCGAAAAAAGCGTGGTTTTGTAGGGAAAGGAGTGAGCATGTATACAATAGCATTTTTAGCATTAATAGCTATCAGCGGGTTGATTCTGTTTCGCGGAATTCATTCCGGCAAGAAACGGAATATCATTTTAGGAGCCGCTCTGGCGGTGGCAACCCTTCTGTTTTTCTGGTTCATGGGATTCTGGGGCGAGAAACTCTGGTTTGATTCTCTCGGCTACGTGAACCGTTTCTGGGAAGAGATCATAATCAAGGTTGTTTCAGGATTGATCGGTTTGGCAATCGGAGTGGCCGTACTGCTGCCGTTTGCACTGATGGTGCAGGTTCCAAAGGAGAGCGGCCTGCCGCGTAAGACCCTGCGCATGGTACCATTGGTGTTAGGCGGTTTAATCGGTATTTCTAAAGGCGTCGGCAACTGGGACACGATTTTCAAGTTCCTGTATCAACATACCACTGACATCAAAGAGCCGATACTCGGTATGGATGCCGGCTTCTATATGTTTAGCTTACCGTTCTTTGAGGTGATCTACTCACTGCTGTTCATACTTTCGATTATCGCAGTAATCCTCACCTTTCTGCCGCTTTACGCTCACACGCAGCAGGGGCTCAGCAGGTATTTCGGTGGGAAAAACGGAGCCCGGGATGTTACTCCGGATGAGGAAGAGCAAGTGCAGGCTGAAAAGTCACAGAAGGGCGGCGGCCTGTTTCTATCCGCAGTAAGCCTGTTCTTTGTGCTGCTGGCCGTTGGTAAGCTCCTCGACCGCTATCGCCTTCTGCTCGATCCCAGCGGCATTACCGTCGGTCCGGGTTGGACGGATGCGAACATCCGCATGCCGATGTTCTTCGTTG
>CAZAMY010000572.1:0-2248 GCA_964485995.1 uncultured Sediminispirochaeta sp. | reverse complement strand
AATATTAGCGCTTAATTTACCCGCCGATGCCAGATAGCCCATTGCAATGAATAAGGGCACGGTAATGAGGGCAAAGGAGGCTACCTGGTCGTAGAATACATTTACCGCTCCCCACATTGCCGGTTCAAACCCTACAATAGCCCAGGTTCCCAGCAGTCCAACTAATCCCAGAGCAACTCCAATATGGACGCCGAATACAAGCAGTACTGCCAACCCCCCTATTCCTATTAGTCCAATTACAAATGTCGGCATATTAACTCACCACCTTATGTTCATAATTCTGCGCCTTCAGAACGGAAATGAACTGGTACATACATTCTATAGTTATCATTGCAATCCCCATAGGCATGGCGAGTTTACCAATCCACCAATACAGTTTAACCGCCGCCAGCATTGTTTCATTGATGCTCACTGATTCCCAGAAATTAAGCCAGCTTACATAAGTGAGAATGCTGAAGAATATAAATCCGACAAAGAACGGAAGCAGTTCAACGATCTTGCGGAACCTGCCTCTAAAATGTTGTGTTACCATTGTTACTCTTACATGTGTATTGGTGGCCAATGCATACGCAAAGGGTGGAAATATTACAAAGGGTTGAATTAACTGACTTATCTCCACCGATGCCGGAAACGGAGCTGAAAAGACAAATCTAAAAAAGGTATCCGCTGTAATCATAAATGTCAGGATAAGCAGAGCTACCCCCGAAATACCGACAAACCCGATCCGTAAGAGGGATACAAACTTGTGGAAATACTCAATTGCTTTACTCATTCCTTATCTCCTGCTTCCGGGCTGTTTGGTTGGACAACTACCTTCACAGCCCCCTCTTTTCTCTCCAAGAAGGTTCTAAGGGCTTCTTCGAACTCGGCTAAAGGAAATCTATGGGTAATGAGATCTGCAACCTTCAATTTTTTAGCTGCAATCAAGGAATTTATTTTCCAAGCAACATTCGGATTGGCCCGAGATCCCAAAATACTAACCTGATTATGGATTATGTGTCGAAAATTCACTTGTTCACGAAGCGTTGAAGAGGGCACGCCAAGCAAAACAACCTTTCCCCCTTTGCTTACCATCTGTATTCCCTGATCCAGTGTTCCCTTAGCTCCGGAACACTCAAACAGTTCGTTCACCCCCCGACCGCCGGTTATTTCCAGAAGAGCCTTGACCGGATCTGATTCTTCAAAATTGATGACCCCATCCGCTCCCAACTCCTGCGCCTTTTCCAAGCGGGATCCCCGTCCAATAACTATTACCCGAGCCGATCCCAGCGCCTTTGCCATCCTCATAGCAATAAGACCGATGGGACCGGGTCCTACAACCGCAATCTCGCCTCCGGGAGTAATTCCACTCTGTTCCATTCCATGCAGGACTGCTCCGGCGGTGTCAATCAATGCGCCCTCAGCAAAACTAACCGCCTGTTCGAGCCTGGTGACAGCCTTTATCGATACTACATTGTACTGGGCATATGCACCGGTTGTGTTGAATCCATAGTGTGCATGCCCGCTTTCCTTTTTTCCATAATTTAGGCATAAATTGTACCGCCCATTCAAACAGTTGCTGCAATAGCCGCATCCATTGTGGGCTTCTCCGGCAACTCTATCGCCGACAGAGAATTTACTCACACCAGGTCCCACCGCAGCTACTTCTCCGGCCCACTCATGGCCGGGAGTAAAGGGATACTCCGGCGGCCAGGTACCGGCAAGATCCCCCCGGATTATCTCCGGGTCGCTCCCGCAAATTGCTACTGCTTTAATTTTACACAATACCTCTCCTGGACCCGGATCAGGAACATCTTTCTCACGGATTTCAAATTTTCCCGGTGCGGTGAGTACTAAAGCCTGCATCCTTTTTGGAATTGTATTCTTCTTCATGTTCATACTGCTTATTGCCTATTACCTATCAATTATTTTTGGATACAATATCCAGTATACAGTAAAACATTTCTAAGTCAAGTAAAATTATCCTACTGGCTCTAATTGTGCGGGGCTAATACATCAGACACTAGATAGACACCGGTCATTACGACCAGTGCCTATCTAGTGTAGAGAGGAGTATCCCGCAAGATTTGAGTCATTAAGTATTGGTTGGATAGAATAAGGTTAGATATTTATATCTCTACCGATTGAAGTAGCTATCCATCGGGCGGTATTAAAATGGTGTTCACGCGAACATTTCTCAGCAGCCTCGGAATCTTTACGCTGGATTGCTTCGAGTATCCGCCGGTGCTCGGCACACACCTCTTTATAT
>CAZAMY010000571.1:0-2249 GCA_964485995.1 uncultured Sediminispirochaeta sp. | reverse complement strand
GGCCCTGCCTGCCTAAAGCCTTGCGGGCGTTCTCCAGCAGGTTGGTGAATACCCGTAGCATTCGTTTGTGATCCATTATCACCTGTCCGTCATAGTCATACGAACATTCGACCTCAACCTCTTTAGATTTAAGGCGCCGATCAGTGAAATCACAAATCTCGCGAAAAAAATCGGGAATCGAGACAATCCCCATATCCAGCCGGATCTCCCCACGGGAGTAATCCAACAGCTCATTGGCAAGTTGATTGAGCCGCTCGGTTTCGAAACTAATTTTATCGACGTATTTACCGTCCTTGCTATCATCGCAGCCCGATAGCTTCAACATATCCGCATAAGCCTTGATCACTGAGATCGGATTTCGGATGTCGTGCAGGATCATGGAAGAAAATTTACCCAGGGTGGTCAGCCGTTCATTACGCAGCAGCTCATCCTGGGCGGACTGCAACTCATCGTAGGCTTTCTGCAGCTGCCGGTTTCTCTCGCGCAGATCTTCAACGAAGGTCTGATTGCTCTTGCGCACCATTGCGCTCAGCGAACGGATAATTGCCAGCGCAACCAGGGAGTTCTCCTTCAACAGGCGCTGGAACTCCTCTTCGTTGATGTAAAGCAGGCGCGTGCGGGTTCGGGTTACTACGGTAGCACTGCGCGGAAGATCATCGACCAAAGCCATTTCGCCGAACAGCTTGTTCACCCCGTGAACCGCCAGCAGATCGGCATATGGGCTGTCATAATCCTTCCAGACCTCCACCTCCCCTTCCATAACGATGTAGAAGCGGTCAGCCGCATCACCCTCGTAGAAAAGCACCTGCCCGGGGGAAAGATCCTCCTCCCGGCAGTAGCGCATAATATCGCGAATATCTTCGTCATTCAGATTTTGGAAGAAGGGAACCTTCCGCAGAAAATGGAAATAACCTTTCATCTGGCCGCTTCCTTACTCGCCGATTATCTTTATCAAGACCCGTTTTCGGCGCCGACCGTCGAACTCACCATAGAAAACGGCTTCCCAGGGGCCGAGATCGAGCTTCCCGTCGGTTATGGCAACCACTACTTCCCGGCCCATTACCTGGCGCTTGAGGTGGGCGTCGCCGTTATCCTCACCTACATTGTGGTGATAACCGGTACGGTCGTAGGGGGCCAGTTTTTCCAGCCACTCCATATAGTCCTGATGCAATCCGGATTCGTTGTCATTGATGAACACACTGGCAGTAATATGCATGGCATTCACCAGACAAAAACCCTCCTGCACTCCGCTTTCCTGCACCGCCTCCTGTACATCCCGGGTAATGTGTACGAACTGATAACGCTCTTTGGTATTGAACCAAAGCTCTTTGCGATAACTCTTCATTTTCCCCTCCTATTGCTGGGCTGATTCAACCCAGTTATCGATTGTCTGCTGTATGCTGTCCAGTCTTTCGGTCACTTCTGGCCGGGTTTCCTCGAGATCGCGGCCGGCGGGACCTCGACAGGAAGCGTAGAACTTGATTTTCGGCTCGGTTCCGGATGGCCGGGCAGTCACGATGCTGCCGTCCTTCAGGATGAACTGCAGTACATTTGATGAAGGCAGTTCGATGTCGCGGGAGCTTGTACCGCTTTGCATGTCGGTGGTGGTGCTTTCACGATAATCCTTCACTTCGGTCACCTGTATGCCGCCGATCTCCTCCGGCTTGTTCTCACGCAGCCGGCTCATCAATCCGTCCATAGCTTCCTTACCGGCCATTCCCTTGAAGGCCTTCGAAACCAGAATTTCCTGAAAATAGCCGTATTCACGGTAGATCTCATTTAAGCGGTCCAGCAGAGATTTGCCGCGGGTGCGGTGGTACAGGGCCATTTCAGCAGTGAGAAAGGCCGATGAAACCGCATCTTTATCGCGAATTTTATCGGTTGCCAGATATCCGTAGCTCTCTTCACCGCCAAATACGTAGGTCTCGCCGGTGTGCTCAAACTGCTTGATCTTGTCGGCTATATACTTAAAACCGGTCAGCACATCGTAGGACGCGGCTCCGTAGGACTCGGCAATGAGCCTTTGCAGTTCAGTTGTCACGATAGTTTTGACAAAGGCCGGTTTTTGCGGCAGGGAACCCTGCTACTTGCGTGACAGAAACACATAGTCGGCCAGTAGAACCCCCAACTGATTCCCGTTGATAAGCTGGAACTCGCCATCGCCTTTGGGAACCGCAATTCCCAGCCGGTCAGAGTCGGGATCGGTTCCCATTACCAGATCGGCCTGTCTGCTTTTTCCCAGTTTCATA
>CAZAMY010000570.1:0-2260 GCA_964485995.1 uncultured Sediminispirochaeta sp. | reverse complement strand
AGATGTCGCGGCGCATGTCCGCTTCGATCCGTACGCCCAGGATGTGGCCCCACTTGATGCGGATGTAGTTCAGCGCCAGGGTAATCACATAGATGGAGGCCATGGCGGCGATCGACCAGGCCACTGCCTGCAGGTTTTTGTTGGGAATGTAGGTTTTCAACAGGTTGCGGGTCAGGTAGGGGAAAAAGATCGACAGACTGGCCATCAGGACGGCAGCACTCATGTCGAGCACAAACAGGGGCATATGGGGTTTGTAGTAGCGAGCAAAGCGTCGGATCAGCATAACGCTCTACTATAGCGGGAAGGCGGGGGCTTGTACAAGCGGGTACCGTTTACCAGTACCGTTTACCGAATGGGCATCGAAATTGGGCACGTCTTCTAACTGCCGCCGTTGCGATCAAGGGCTTGCGCGTGCGGAGCCCAGGCTATCCGATGCGTGCAGCGGTGGCTGCGGCTGCGGCATGCAGCGATGAAACCAGCTCTTCAAGCCGGCGCGGTGTGCTTGGGTCGTCATCGGCCGGTAGTACAAAGCTGGTTGCCAGGGCTCCTGTACAGTGTCCGTTTTCCAGAAGAATTGGAACTGCCAGGTGGTAGATTCCATGTGCACATTGACTCTGATCGTATGCATAGCGATTTTCGGCAATAAAATTTCGTGTGTCTCTCGGGAGTTCCTCGAGCTGGTACAGATCGGTTCCGTGAGCTTTGAATACCAGCATTACCTGACCGCTGGGGAATTGGTCAATCGGGTAACTGCCGGGGCGAATGGTAATTCTGATCAGTTGGGTACCGGCCAATTGCCCGATTACCACAAACTGGTCTATCACTGCCACGCTCAAGTGAATAGACTCGCCAGTGCGCAGCACGAAGTCGTGCATGGCCGGCATGGCTGCCTGTAGTAGGGAACCCTCTGATTCGTGATCGTGGGCTACTCGATACAATTTATTGCTCAAGTAATATCCGCCGTTCGGGGTGCGCAGGATGTACCCCTCCTGCTTCAGTTGATTCACCATTCGCTGAATACTCGACACCGATAAACCTAAAACAGCGGATATTGCGCTGAGCTTCTGGGGTTCGCGGGTATCGGCCAGGTATTCCAGTATTTGCAAACCCCGCTGCAAGGCTGGTGCGGTATAACTTGGCTTTTCCATGAGTCGATTGTACCAGTAAAGCCGGAAAAAATCATGCCAAAAATCATGTTCAAAAAATTAGTTTGACAGATCAAAAAAAATCATAAATAATCAGTGATGTTCATAAACAATAAAAGTTATCATATATGGTAACAAATGGAGGGAGAGAATGGAAAGCAAACAGCGAAACCTGCGGGTTTTATGGGTCGCTTTGGGTCTGCTGCTGCTGAGTATGATCGGAGCATCCATTGTGCAAACATCCGGAGGCCGGGTTGAAATCAAGGATCTGCGATGGGAGACGCCCTCGGGACATCTTATGAGCGCGCTGCTCTTTATACCCGAGAATGCGACTGCCGAAAATCCGGCACCGGGAATTGTGACCAGTCACGGATGGTACAACAATCGCGAGATGCAGGACCTCAATTATGTGGAATGGTCACGACGGGGCTTCGTCGTTATCTCGATCGATATGTATGGCCACGGACATTCCGACCCGGTAAAACCGGAAGAGTGGCCGAGCGCCGGTACCGGCATGTACGATGCAGTCAAGCTCCTAGTGGACCTGCCCTATGTGGATACCAACCGGATTGGAGTTACCGGACACTCGAACGGTGCGCGGGCGGCTAATTGGTCGGTAAAAGAGGATAATCAGCGGGACGATCCGTTAATTGATTCGGTGCTGCTGGTAGCCAACGATGCGATGTATACCACCCATCCCGGAGAGCCGCGCTACACGCCGTTTGTACAGCCGGACGACCGTCAGCCCTACACCAACAACTACGGTACCCGGGATGTGGGAATTGTAGCCGCCCAGTTTGACGAGTTCTTCTTCAGAACGGTAGAAGCGGATGGCAGCCGCACCGTTCCCGGCGAATACATCGACACCGATTACGCGCAGTCCTTCCTGCACTTCGGAGCTAATCCTGACCAGGCGGGAGAAAAGCGCTCGAGCGGCATGTTTTATGAAAAAGAGATTGAAGGTGAAACTGCCCTGCGAATTATCTACAACCCCTACCAGATTCACCCCTGGAACCATGTATCCACTGAGGTGGCTGCCCAGGGAATCGAGTATTTTGAAAAGACATTAGGTGCTCCGAATCCGATTCCTGCCAAAAATCAGATCTGGACCTTCA
>CAZAMY010000569.1:0-2261 GCA_964485995.1 uncultured Sediminispirochaeta sp. | reverse complement strand
TACCCCGCTGCTCGAGTTGAGAAATATCACCACACTGGCCCGGCGATACGCCCCCTCCGGCAAGGGCGCGCGGATTTTTCTGAAGGATGAGGCCTCTAACCCTTCCGGCAGTTTTAAAGCGCGCCGCGCGGCAGTCTCGGTGTACCACGCACAGAAGCTGGGCTACAAAGGGGTTATCGCCGCCACCAGCGGCAACTACGGGGCGGCGGTAGCCAGCCAGGCTGCGATGCGTGGACTGGACTGCATTGTGGTGCAGGAGTGCTACGACTCTCGTGGAGTCGGGCAGCCGGAAATTGTAGAGAAGGGCCGTAAATGCGAGGCCTACGGCGCCGAGGTACTGCAGTTGTCGGTCGGACCGGAGCTCTTCTTTGTGTTTTTACAGCTCCTGGAGGAGACCGGCTACTTCAATGCCAGTCTCTACACTCCCTTCGGAATTGCCGGTATCGAGACGCTCGGTGCCGAGCTCTCCGATCAGGTGCGCAGCCGCACCGGCCAAGATCCGGATGCAGTGGTAGTGACGAACGCCGGCGGCGGAAACCTGACCGGGACCGCCCGGGGCATGCTGAAAAACGGTGTGTCACTGAGCGAAGGCCCCGGCGGGAGTGAGTCCAGCGGGAGTGAGTCCGGCGAGGCTGCAGCCACCCCGGCCGGTGGTACGAAGATTGTGGGGGCCAGCGTAAATCTTGAAGGATTGAATATGGCCGGCGACCGGCAGTTCAACCGTAAATCCTTTACTACCGGCCACACCGGCTTTGGTATACCATTTGCCGTGTTTCCGGACCGCTCGGATGTACCGCGGTCGGCCGGGCGTCCGCTGCGTTACATGGATCGCTACGTGACGGTGCGGCAGGGTGAGGTCTTCTACATGACCGAGGCACTGGCGCGACTGGAGGGACTGGAGCGCGGGCCCGCCGGGAATACCGCACTGGCAGCCGCTTTTGCACTGGCCCAAGAGATGGACCGTGACCAGACAATCGTGGTGCAGGAAACCGAATACACCGGGGCCGGCAAGCACGTGCAGCCGCAGCTCGACTTTGCCCGGCAGAACGGCATCGATATCCGCCTGGCCGACCCGCGCGAAGAGGTGCCCGGCGAATCGATTATCCTGCCAGCGGAGCCGGGATTGATTTCAGCTGTTGACCTTGACCTGGAACAGCTGAGCCGCAGCTATGTAAAACGCAGCCGGGAGTTCACCCGGGAGCAGGGACGCGAGATTCGCGACGATGCGGATGATATTCGCTTTCTATCAGACGAGACTCGCCGCAGCGATGACTGGATTACACACGCACTACAAGAGCTTGAGGAGTAAGGAGCAGTCCATGGAACGGAAGGACGATTTTCAGGAACGGCGGTCCCATTTGGCCGGGCTGTCGGAAGAGCAACTGGAGCAGCGCTTTTGGGAGCTGACGGAAAAATTGATGGATCCGATGGTCGAACTGGCCCGGACGCATACCACCCCTTCGATAGAGAGGTCGGTCTTGTTGCGGATGGGGTTTTCCAGCCTTGAGGCAAAGTCCATAGTCGATAAAACCGTAGACCATGGTTTGATTGGAAAGGGAGCCGGCCATGTGGTGTACAAAGTCGCCGAGGCCGAACAGCTGGATATCCGTGAGGCCGGCCTCAAGCTGGCCGCCGGAGAGTTGTGGGAGGTCGCGGAACAGAGGTTTAACGGAAGCAAGGGGGCGCAGAAATGAGCACAGCGGATAATCCTCTCAAACCGAATGAAAAACTGGATATTGAGAATATTCTAAAGGATATCGAGCACTACCACCCACGCCGGCGCGGCTGGACCTGGCGGCCAGGGCGCGGAGAGAAACGAAAAGTGGGCGATTTCGAGTATTACGAAACATCGGAATCGCTGTCGCAGAGTACCCCTCTGCCGGCGGCGCACTATTTCAGAGATATAGATCCGCAGCCTGGTCCGGTAGTTACTACAGAAATTGCCTCCGGCCGTTTCGAAGATGATATCAGGCGCATGCGCATGGCTGCCTGGCACGGTGCCGACCACCTGATGGTTATTCGCACCGCCGGCCAGAGCCACATGGACGGGCTGATCGAAGGTACCCCGCAGGGAGTCGGTGGTGTGCCGATTACCCGTAAACAGGTGCGGGCCCAGCGCAAGGCCCTGGATCTGATCGAGGATGAAGTGGGCCGGCCGATCAACTACCACTCCTATGTGAGCGGGGTTTCCGGTCCCGAAATCGCAGTAATGTTTGCCGAAGAGGGGGTTAACGGAGCCCATCAGGACCCGCAGTACAACG
>CAZAMY010000568.1:0-2265 GCA_964485995.1 uncultured Sediminispirochaeta sp. | reverse complement strand
GAGGATACCGCCATCAAGGGCAAGACCACCTTCCGCGACCTGATGGATTGGGGGCTGAGCGAGGCGGAGATTGCGGAGATTATCGGCATGCCGTTGGGGCCACCCACACAGGCGCTGCGGGACTTTTTTCTGGACCAGGGGCTGGAGTTTTCGACCCATAAGGATGCCCTGCAGGGGTTGATAGATCAGAAGCGGGAGTAAACTGAGCTGTTGGCATTTTTATACTGGAAACCTAATTGTAAAAACCGGGTTGGGCCTTCTCTGTAGTTCGATGGCGGCGTCTATCTGTGCAAGGAGGCCATTTATCAGTCGCATGCCTAAGGTAGTGGTGGTATCGAAGTCGATATCGTCCGGGAAGGGATTGCCCGAGTTCGCGAGAGTGTACACGTACTGTTGATTCTCGTGGTCAGTAGAGAGGGCAGCGGAGAACCAGGCTGTTTCGTCATCGATGAATCCGTATTTGACCGCGTTGGTGGCGATTTCGTTGGTGATGAGCCCCAGGGGGACTGCCTTTTTCGTTGGCAGCTCAATATTCTCGATATCGATATCCAAGTCGACTCTCAAGCCCGAGTAGCTGGCAAAAAAGGTTTTCAATAGATCCTGCAGGTAGTCCCTGAAGTTGATGTTTTTGAAATCGGCTGTATATGTTAGTTTATTGTGAATTATCTGAATGGCATCCACTTGATGTTTGATATCCTCCAGATTGGCTTGATCTCCAAGGGCGGTGTCTTTGAGGCGTATCAGAGAGGAAATAATATAGAGGTTGTTCTTCACTCGGTGATTCAGTTCCTGCATGAGGTTCTCTTTCTCTTCGAGGGTGATTTTCAATTTCTCCTCAGCCATTTTCCGCGATGTAATATCTTCTACGAGTCCCAGGCTGGCGGGTCTGCCCTCCCACATCACTCTGGCCGGGTGCATTCTGAGCCATTTGATGCGCCCGGTTTTCGTGATGATTCTGTATTCGTAGGGCTCTTTAGAGATTTGGTTCTCCATGCGCATTTGATGTTTTTCGTAGAGCCTCTGTTGATCATCCGGGTGGACGAGGTCATCAATAGCAAGCCTTTTGTATTCTTCAGCGGTATACTCGGTTATTTCCAAGGTTTTTTTGTTAAAGAGCTTGGTTTTTCCGTCCTGGTAGATAACGACTGACTCATTGGCATTATTAAACACCAGTTCGTACTGCTGTTCTTTCTCCTTCATGTGGGTAATGTCCCGCATTATTGACAGCAGTATCGTGTTGCCTTCTATAACGATTGGACTGGAGTGCACCTCTACCTCTCTGATGCTGCCGTCGAAGAGTCTGTGCCTGAATTGAAACACATTCTTCTCCTTGGCTATCGCGCTGGCCATAAAATTGTTCACATCATCTGGAGGAAGCGTATTTATATCGGTTATGCTCATCCGGGTAAGCTGCTCATATGAATACCCGTAGAAATCTATTGCCGCCTGGTTTACGTCAATAATCTGTCCGTTCCGGTTCGGATCGATGAGAAACTTCATTGCGCTGTGCTGTACAAACATCTGGCGGAACTTGTTTTCACTCTCCCGTAAGCGAGCTTCATTTACCTGTTCTCTCTTATGCGTTTCAAACAATCTGAAGGCCATTTTTATAGCCTGTAAAAGAATAAAATCGCCGGAAAGTTTTTGTATTATTCCATAACTGGTTATCTGCTCAACCCGTTTGATGATCTCGTCCTCGGTATGGCCAGTGAGGAAAATAACGGGCAGGTCGTGTGAGCGCAGGATCTGTTTGGCAGCCTCGGTTCCATCGATTCCCGAGCCCAGATCGATGTCCATGAGCACCAGTTCTATAGCAGGATCTGCATTGACGATTTGGATTGCAGCTTCACCCTTGTGAGCGGTGACAACCGTATAGCCGCTGTCTTCGAGTAACTGCGATTCATGCAGTGCAATTGGGAATTCATCTTCAACCAGTAGTATCTTCTTGGCCAAAACTACAGCCTCACCAAAATCTTATATATGTTAAATATTATCACGATTTATCAAAACTTAATAGGATGAAATTGGTTCAGAAATTGTTTGATTGTAAGCGCCGGAGATATCATATATTATGTGCCCAAGAAGAATGAGAGGAAAAACTGTGAAATTCAAATCCGAACGAACCTCCACCTTCCGCCGCCTCTCGATGCTCGGTTTCGAGATGGTGAAGGGAGGCCACAATTTTTATGCCCTGCTCGAGTTCGACGTTACCGACCTGCGCAAAGCGCTGCGCGAGCAGCGGCGGATGGGAGAGAAGGTGCAGCC
>CAZAMY010000567.1:0-2268 GCA_964485995.1 uncultured Sediminispirochaeta sp. | reverse complement strand
CTCGGCGACCCAGTACCAGTTCAGATACTCCTGTAAAATAACCGGTTCCGTGACTCCGGTTTCTATCTGATGAATGTAGAGATTCACCCATTTTATACCGAACTCGCTTTTCTGTTTCGGCAGCGGAAGAAAACCGGGGGCGAACGATCGGGCCCGGCTGTGGGTGACTGTTCCGACAATCTTATCCAGCGGGACCTCCTCCAGGCCCACCTGCTGTTCGGCGGCAATGTGTGTGTGCTCCAAAGCGCCTTCGAGGGCCGGCAGATGACCGTCCTGCCCCTGGCTAACTGCTTTGGCGTAGTTCAGCTTGGCCTTGCGCCGGGCCTCGGCATATTGGTCGCGCGCTTCTATCAGATGCTGCTCTAAACCTTCCATTTTCACTCTCCCACTACTCTCTACACTAATACCGTATACCGAGAAAGACAAAATTCACCTGCGGATAATGCCTTTTCTGGCTTGTCCTGTCAAAAAAATTGGTGTACACTCAAATGTATACGTATTCATGATAAAAAACAATCACATATGTAAGGAGTTGCAGCATGCAGGATGTTCACGACCAGAATAAGGCAGTAGTAGGCAGATTGAGACGAGCACTCTACGACCTCGAGCCCGACACGCTACTGAAAGAGCTCGAATCGGTATGCACACCGGATTGCGACATTCATTGGACAACCCCCTTCGAAGATGTGCAGGGACCGCAGGAGTTTTACTCAACGGTGTTTCAGCCGCTCATCCGGGCCATACCGGATCTCGAACGTCGCGATTTCATCGTAATTGCCGGTCCAGCGGATGAAGGCAACTGGGTAGGCTGCGCCGGTCATTATGTCGGGGTGTTTGAAAAACCGTGGCTTGATATCCCGCCAACCTACCATCCGGTTGCCATGCGCTTTCACGAGTTCTACCGGGTAGAGGGTGATAAAATAGTCGAAATGCAGGCACTGTGGGATATTCCCCAGCTCATGATGCAGGCTGATGCCTGGCCAATGACTCCCAGCTTAGGAGTGAACTGGATGGCACCGGCCCCGGCTCCACAGAACGGGATTATGAGCACCGCCCGCGACGACGAAGCCTCGCAGGCCAGTCTGCAGCTGATTATCGATATGCTGAACGGGCTGCAGAAGCATGCCGAAGGCGGTCCGGAAGCCATGAACCTGCCGGCCTACTGGCATCCGAAAATGACATGGTACGGCCCAGCCGGTATCGGCACAAACCGCAGAATCAGCGGATTCCGCAACTGGCACCAGATTCCCTTTCTCAAGGGAATGCCGAACCGTAAAAACAATGACGAGGTACCCAGCCACTTCTTTGCCGACAACGATTTCGTCGGTGTAACCGCCTGGCCGGGAATGAAAATGAAACTGAGCGATGACGGCTGGCTCGGGATTCCGCCGGTGGACCGGGAGATCACCATGCGCAGCTTGGACTTCTGGCGCTGCGAAAACGGTTCTATCCGCGAAAACTGGGTGCTGGTCGACCTGCTGCACGTCTACAGCCAGCTGGGTGTGGATGTGTTCAACCGCATGCGCGAGCTGACCGTAGCCCGGCAGGAGAAAAAGCCCTTCCCCTACGGCGGATAATAGAAGCCGGTAAACCGCCGGGCTGGGATAAGCCCCGGCGGTATTTCACTTGCTTTACTTGATAACTCCCATCGCTTTGCCGACTTTGGTGAAAGCTGCGATGGCTTTATCGATCTCCTCCCGGCTGTGGGCCGCCGAGAGCTGCACGCGGATGCGTGCCTTGCCCTTCGGCACTACCGGGTATACAAAGCCGATGACATAGATCCCTTCTTGCAGGAGTTTATCGGCCATTTCGACCGCTTTGGGAGCATCGTAGAGCATGACCGGAACAATGGCAGTGTCGCCCGGTACGATGTCGAATCCGGCCGCCCGCATTTTTTCTTTGAAGTACTCTGCGTTCTCGAGGGTTTTAGCCGGCAAATCCGGATTCTGTTCCACCAGCTCGAGGGCCTTCAGCGTGCCCCCGACTACCGCCGGTGCCAGGGTGTTGGAAAACAGGTACGGACGGGAGCGCTGGCGCAGCATCTCGATTATCTCGCGGCGGCCGGATGTGCAGCCGCCGGATGCACCGCCCAGAGCCTTTCCAAAGGTGGTGGTAATGATATCCACCCTGTCCTGTACTCCGTAGTAGGCCGGTGTGCCTTTGCCGCCCGGTCCTATATATCCGGTGGCGTGAGAATCGTCAACTAGAACCAGGGCCTCGTAGCGGTCGGCCAGGTCGCAGATCTGATCCAGTTTGGCAATGTCGCCG
>CAZAMY010000566.1:0-2275 GCA_964485995.1 uncultured Sediminispirochaeta sp. | reverse complement strand
AACGATTACCATTCTTTTCATAGAACGCTCCTTTTGTTGCGCGTGCATATGCACTTACGCTTTTTCTTAGATATCAACGATATCTGTCTGCACTTCACCAACCACCCGTATAAACTTTATCCAATACTCAATCGATTTTTTCTAATGTGTGAGTCGATGTACACAACCAGTATGAGCACTATGCCTGTAATCAAGGTATTGTAGTAACTCTGTACACCGAGCAGGTTCAAGATGTTGTAGAGTACTCCGAAGGTAAACAAGCCGCCCAGGGTTCTGGTAATATTTCCGTACCCCCCGGCCAAGCTAGTACCGCCAAGCACTACGACCGCGATAGTCATTAAGTTTTTGTCCGGCCATCCGAGTGTCGGTGTTGCAGCGTTCAAACGCGAGGCCAGTAACACTCCGCCGATAGCAGCAGTAAACCCGCAGATTATGAAGTTTGTCCAAATGGTCCTGTCGACCGGAATACCGGAGTTTTCAGCCGCTTCAATATTTCCCCCGATGGCGTAGGTATTTCTGCCATGCGGGGTCTTGCGCAGCACAAACTCGGCTAACAGCATCAGCACAAACATAATGATAAACAGAGTCGGCAGTCCCAGAAAATCACTTGCCCCGAACATACCGAAATCCATAACCTCACCAACCAGCGCCTGTTCTTGCGTGTAGATGTAGATGAGTCCGCGCACCCCGATAAACGAACCCAGAGTTACAATAAAGGCGTTGATCTTGGCCTTCGCCACAAAGAATCCGTTGATTGCACCAATTGCGGCTCCGGCCAACAGTGCAACTACTATAGCTACAACCAAACCATAGGGCTGCAGGCCAATTGCCAGCGCCGCAGTAAATCCCATAACAGTACCTACGGAAAGGTCGAAATAGCCGTTAATCATCAGAAAGGTCATACCCAGGGCCAACATTCCGTCAACAGCGGATTGTACAAGCACGTTCTTGAAATTTCCGAATGCAAAAAAGTCGGGAACCAAGATACTGGAGAGAAACACCATGCCCAGCAGGATTAGCCAAATCGGCTGCTTTTTTAATGCAGTAAATATCTTCTGAATCATCCTAACACCTTCCCTCTTTTAGTAGCTACATCCAGCCATACTACTCCGACCACAATAATCCACTGTGCAACCCACTGGAAATAATATGGAAATCCCAATAACAGAAAACCGTTTTTCAGAATGCCGATAATGAGAATACCAATGAAGGCTTTGAACACATTCCCCTCACCGCCGGTCAGACTTACTCCGCCCAGAATAACTCCGGCAATTACCTGAAACTCATATCCCTGACCGAGATAATTTTGGGCGGCCATTAAGCGCGAACCCATTATAATTCCAGCAATTGCAGTCAATCCTCCGGAAATGAGGAAAGCCATAAAAATGATTTTCCTATCGGATATACCTGAAAATTTACTGGCTGTAGGATTACCACCAACTGAAAACACCTGCCGGCCAAAGACGGTCTTGAGCAGGATAACTGAAAAAATAAGCAGCAGCACACCGAGAATGATCACAGGAAGAGGTACTCCCAATACAAAGCCGCGGCCGATTACTCCGAACCAGGTTTCATCTGGTGCAGCAATACGGGTGTACTTTCCGCCGGTGTAGATGAGTACTATTGCCTGTAAGCCTACCAGCATTCCCAAAGTAATAATAAGCGAGTTCAGCTTTAGATAACCGACCAGATACCCTATAAAGGCTCCTGAAATCATTCCAACCACAATTGTTATTAACATAGCCGGGGCTGGGCCAACAACTTCGTGCATACTGATAACTACAACCGCAGTAAGCGAAACCAAGGAACCGACGGAAAGATCAAAGTGCCCTACGGTTATTACAATAGTCATTCCAATTGCAATTATCCCCAGTATTGAAACCTGCCTGAGAACCAGCATGACGTTCGTGTAGCTCAGAAAATTCTCCGACGCGATAGAAAAAAATGCAACCACAATGAAAAAAGCTAGAATAAGCCCGTGCTTTTCAGCCGCAGTGGTCAATCGTTTTTTTAGTGGAACCCGCTGTTCAGCGGAACCCACAGCTGCTTCAGCTTGCTGCATATACAGCCCCCCTGCCGCTAAATGTAATCAATATCAATGCAGCATTCATGTTCTTCTCCCTTTCTCTTAGTTACTGCCTTCAGACACAAAAGATCAAAAGGAGGATAGACCGCTGTCTATCCTCCTTAGTGTGCGTTTTTTAGGTAAAATCGAGTCCGCCGTTTACGTTGATCAGCTGACCAGTGATATATTCACCGGAAGGAGTTGCAAGCC
>CAZAMY010000565.1:0-2289 GCA_964485995.1 uncultured Sediminispirochaeta sp. | reverse complement strand
CATCACGATGTCAAAGTGCGGTGGTCCTTTCAGCCGCTGGCCCGGCAGCGGTTCATCCGCCGCCCAGCCCGATCCCCAGCCCCAGGCTGAGCCACATTGCCAGGGTGTACAGGGCAAAAATCTTGGAGATACTGCCCATCGACGGGCCTTTGGTGGCCTGTACAAACCCGCGCTGGTGCATAGCCCGGTACTCCTGCACCGCCGGCACCGCCGCTACGGCAATTGCCACCGCCGCCCACCAGGGAAACAGCCCGGCCAGGGCCAATGCCGCCACGCTGCCGTAACCCAGGGCCCCCAGCACGTACACCGCCGTCTCGCCGGCCCGGCGCCCGGCCACGATCGAGAAGGTCCGCCGCCCGGAGGCGCGGTCGCCCTCGATGTCGCAGGTGTTGTTCACCGTCAGAATCGAGGCGATTAGGAAAAACGACGGCAGACTGGCCAGCAGGGCGTGCCAGCCCATCTGTCCCGTAAACACGAAGAAGGTTATCAGGAACAGCGCCGTGCCCAGAAATCCGCCGGCAAACAGCTCGCCCACCGGCGTGGTGGAAATCGGCTTCGGCCCGCCGGTGTAGAAAAAGCCGACCGCCATGCACAGCGCCCCGGCCGCCACCACCTGCCAGCCGGTCAGAATGGCGATAACTATCCCCAGCACCGCCGCGGCCCCGAACAGTCCGGCCCCCACCAGGAAGGCCGCCCCCGGTGCCACGCCCTCGTACACCAGCACCTTCTCCTTCTCTCGCTCGTAATCGGCGTGGTCAACCCCGCGCAGGTAGTCGAAATAGATGTTAAAGGCCGTGGTGCCCATATCCACCAGCAGCACCGCCGCCGCCATCAGCACCAGCAGCAGCCACGAGAAGCTGCCGGTGGCGTACACGCTGTACAAGGCCGCGATGCTGAAGGTCGACACCGAGACGATCTTGGTCCGTATCTCTACAATCCGAAAAAACTGGTTCAAAGTCATGCGCACAGATTACCAAATTACTCAGGGAAATTCTATGGAAAAATGATGCATGTGCCTTCCCACCCGACCCGCACTGGGCCTGCGGCCCAGGCTTGGCAACCGGCTCGTCATCGCCTACAATAGAGGCAGAGAAAAAAGGAGGCCCCCGTGAAAAACCGCGCACTCGTGTTCATCAAACCGCACGCTATTACCGATAAAACCATCAGTTTCGTCGAAGAGTTCCTCGGCCACCACCAGATACAGCTGAGCGAAGCCCGCCGCATTGATGCCACACAGATCAGCCGGCAGGGGATCGTCGACAAGCACTATTTCGCTATCGCCGGCACCGCAGTCTTCTCCACACCGGAGGAGTACCAGCTGGGCGAAGGGGCCAAGAGCAAGTTCGCCGAAGCGTTCGGCATTGGCTGGGATGCAGCTGTAGAGAAGGGTAAGATCCTCAATAGTGTTGATGCTCAGGAGCGCCTCGGCAACATCTCCGGTATCGAGCTGAACGAGCTGTGGAAACAGGCCCAGCAGACCAAGCTGGCCCCCGGCTTATATGCCGGTTATTTCGAGGAGCAGGGCTTCTACGTGATTAACGGCTTCTACCCGGGACAGCGCGAGGTCTTTACCAGCGAGGGGGCCGAGGTAGTGCTGTACGAGGCGGAGTTCGATCCGGCCGAGGTAAGCTGGGAGCAGTTCCGCGGACAGATTATCGGGGCCACCGACCCGGCCAAAGCGCAGGAGGGCTCGCTGCGCAACCTGCTGCTGGAGCGCTACACCGAACTGGGCCAGACAGCCAAGCCCGAGATGAGCCGCAACGGCGTGCACGCCAGCGCCGGCCCGCTGGAGGGGCTGCGCGAGCGAATGGTCTGGCTCGGCACCAAGGTTCATAAGACCCCCTTGGCCGCCGCCCTGCTGGAGCGCGGCATGACCCGGGAGCGTCTGGACGAACTGTTGGAGAACCCGGTAATACAGCTGGACGGGCAGACCGGCCCGGTCTTCGATCTGACCGAGGACATCGACGCCGAAGCGGCTGTGGAGAAACTCTCCGAGCTGATCGCCGGCTGAGCCGCCTATGAATGCCGCGGCCCGTTACCCCGAACAACTCAGCTACGACGAAATTCGCCGGGGGCAGCGGATATTTCGTCGCTACATCGGATTCAACGGCATCTCCATCGCCTTTCTGCTGAACGACGTACTTATACTGTACGGCATCCGCAACGGCCTCAGCGACCCGCAGCTGGCCCTGCTGGCCTCGTTCATGCACCTGACCATGCCCTTCATGCTGATCGGCAAGCAGCTGATACCCCGCTACGGCCTCAGCAAAACCTGGGGCACCGCCTGGT
>CAZAMY010000564.1:0-2295 GCA_964485995.1 uncultured Sediminispirochaeta sp. | reverse complement strand
AAATTGTTTGAGGAGACAGATTGGGAATGACGTTTTTTTAACCGAGTTAAAGTTAGTTATCGTTAACTACGACATAAAAAGAAGGAGAAACTGCAATGAGTAGTGTATATCAAAAAATAGCACACAAACCTGCCTTGATTGTGCTGGCAATAATCGCTCTGACCGGATTATTTGTCTACGGCATTGCCCGCAACGCCGAGATCGTCACCGATCTGGACGAGTATATGCCATCCGATCACCCAGCCTTTGTATTCAGTGATCAGGCGGAGGAGCAGTTCGGGATTCAGGACAACATTCTGCTGGCAATTGAACACCCAAACTCAATCTACAACCCCGGCACGTTGGAAAAAATCAAAGAAATTTCCCGGCAACTGCCCGAACGCTTTGAGGCGATCGATGCCGGTGATGTCACTTCGCTGTATACCGCCGAGAACATCACCTCCGACGAGTGGGGCCTAACCGTGACTGCATTCTACGAGCAGGTTCCCCAAAGCGAAGCGGAGATCGAGAAACTGCGCCGGGCGGTGGAAGAAAACGACATGATTCACGGCCGCATCGTCAGTTCCGACGGAGTGGCCACATTAATTGTGGCCGAGATCGGCGATGATGCCTTTACCGACAGTTTTTATACCAAACTGCAGGAATTTGCCGCCGGGTGGGAAGGTCCCGAGACGGTTCATATCGCCGGACGTCCGGTGGTGGAGGGAGAGCTGACCAAGCTCGGTCCGCAGGACATGGCGCGCATGGCACCGCTGGTCATTGTAATGATGACCGCCATCTTGTTGGTGTTGCTGCGCAGCGTTCGCAGTACCATCATCAATCTGGTCATTGTGTTATTCGGCACAATCGCCGCTTTCGGTCTGATGGCCCTGCTGCAGGTACCGGTGTATACGGTCAGCACCATGATTCCGGTCATGCTGATCGCCATCGGGGTGGCCTATGGAATTCACATGCATAACTCGATAGTGCACCTGACCCGGGAAAACCCACAGATAACCAGGGACGAACTCGTGCGGGGAACTTTGCAGGCAATGGTACGGCCGGTTTCTATGGCTGCAATTACCACCGCCGTTGGTTTTCTTTCCCTCATGACCAGCCAGGTACTGCCGGTGCGCTACTTCGGACTGTTTACCGCCTTCGGGGTAATGGTCGAAATGCTCATGGCGCTGATTGTATACCCCGCCGCCGTGTACCTGTTCGGTCCTTTCAAAGCCCGGGCTAAAAACCGGTCACAAGAGGGTCAGACCGCTGAAGCGGCACCCAAATCGACCGGCCAGAGCCCGGCCTTGAACCGCCGATTCGGTGCGCAGTTGCTGGCACATCCCAAATTGGTAGTTGCACTGGCCGTTGGGATCGCAGCGCTGGCACTGCTGGGAACCTCACGGGTATGGATCGACACCAGCTTCTTGGCAAACTTTCAGGAGAACAGCCGGGTGGTAAAAACCGATAACTTCGTCAACGAACACTTCGGGGGTACTTCCACCCTGAATGTCATCTTCAGTAGCGATACAGCAGACACCTTCAAGCAGCCCGAGGTACTCGAAGTAATGGACCAGTTGCAGAGCGAGGTAGAGGCAAAACCGGTGGTCGGCGACAGTTTCGCCCTCACCGATTATATGAAGCGCATGCATCAGGTGATGCATGAAGACAATCCGGAGTATAACCGGATACCCGATTCGCAAGAGATGATCGCCCAGTACCTGCTGCTGTATGAAATGTCCGGCGATCCGGATAATTTGAACCAGGTGGTTGACTACGACTACATGAACGCCAACCTGACCTTTCAACTGAAGAGCGACAGCTCGGCGGTGATGGAGGATATTATCGAGATAATCGAGCCCTACGCGCCGCGGATGGCCGAATACGGGGTAGAAATAGACTACGCCGGCAGCGGCTATAAGTCGCTGGTATTCGCCACCCTCCTGTTAGAGGGGCAGATCTACAGCTTATTGATTTCCTTCGGTATCGTGGCACTACTGCTGACCCTCATGTTCCGCAGTCTATGGATCGGCCTGGCCGGCACCCTCCCCATTGCCATTACCGCCATGGTCAACTTCGGAACCATGGGGCTGCTGGGGATTCCTCTCAGCTCTTCAACGGCCATTATATCCGGTATCGCCATCGGTATCGGAGTAGACTACGCCATCCATCTGCTCGAACGCTACCGCTCCATGCGCAGCTCCGGCCTAGTCCGCCGTGAAGCTGCCTACGAAACCCTGAGCCACACCGGCCGGGCAATTATCTACAACGCCGTAGCGGTAATGGGCGGCTTCGCCGTGCTGCTGGTCAGCGTGT
>CAZAMY010000563.1:0-2298 GCA_964485995.1 uncultured Sediminispirochaeta sp. | reverse complement strand
TACACCAATCTGTGCCTCGACTACTCCCACCTGCTGGCCGTAGCGCGGAATAAGGCTCCAGCTGGCACCGAACAATAGGCCGTTCACGACAATTCCGAAACCGGCCAGAGGTGAGCGCATAAAAGTCTTCACCAGCATTGGCGGACTCTTACGGGTCTGCGGATTGCCGGTCACCCGGGCCAGGGCCAGCGGCACCAGACAGAGCGAAGTCAGGACCGTAATCACCCCGAAAATCTCAAAACTCGACGGTGAAAATACACCAATCAGCGGCTGTCCCAGTCCCCGGGAAGCGTGATACACCACCGCATATAGACTGAGGATCCGGCCGCGGTTTTGCACGGTAGCCGATACATTTAGCCAGCTCTCCACTACCACCAGCATCACCGACAGGCAGATCCCGTGCGCCAACCTCAACACGACCCAGGCATAAGGATTGACAATAAGAACGTGCATAATGGCTGTAGCGGATGCAATCGAGGCGAAAGCGGCAAAGGAACGCACATAGCCTACCGTCCGTATTACCGGCCCGGCAATAAACACTCCGGCCGCCAGCCCTGCGTAAAACATCGACATTATCAGCCCGAAAACCGGTGCGGGAAATCCTTCGATGCCGGCCCGAATCGACAGGGATGTTCCCTGCAGGGCCGCCCCCATTCCCATAAGCAGCACCGCCGCCATGATCGCGATAATCGTCGTGACCGGCCGATGCTCCTCCTGAACCAGGGTTGCGCCAGCATCTACCGGCACGCCGGCTCCGTCCTGCGAAACAGACTGTAGCTCCTTATCTTGCGCCATACATGAGGTATAATAAAAATTTATCGAAAAATCAAATCGGCAGGGCCGAGTCCCTATTTACAGTTGGGGCAGTCGCTGGTATCGACGAGGTCATAGCGGGCCAAAAGACTGAATATCTTACACCCGGCGCAGTAACGCAGAAAACATTCCAGAAAAGAGAAGCTGCCCAGCAGCAGCAAACTGGCCGAGGCGTACTCGGGCATACCGAACCCGCCTAATCCCGCCGCCGTCACCGCCAGCAGCAGCCCGATCTTGGCGGCAAAGCGTTTCGGTGTAGAAAACAACTGCCGGTCGTTTCCGGCAAACAAGCGCGAGCTCAGCCCTTGTGACAGGCGGGCCAATATACTGTAGCGCGGATGCACGAAGCCGCGAGCAAAAAAGTCCGCCGCCAGCAGCACCGGAATCCACACACCGCCGAGCAGTGCTCCCGTCACACTCAGCAGAACTACCCAGAGGGCAACCCCGCGCACCACCGATTCTTTTATCATCTTGGGGTATTCGCTTCCTTTCATACTTACAACATACTATATATTACTTAATTTGTCAGCTTTATATCTCAACTTTTCCCGCTTCTCCTCTCGAACTCATTCCGGCCCGCGTGTTGCTTGCCCTTTTTCTTCTCCCGCGTTACCATTGCCCACATGTCCCGTATACCCAGGCTCACACTCATCACCGCCCTGCCGGCAGTTGCCATTGTGCTGATAATCTTTGCGTACCGGGCGCTTTTGCCGGTCAGAATATCTCTCGTACGCGCTGAAAAGGCACCCCTCAGCGCCGAGGCACTCATTAAAACCCGCCGGCCCACCGAACTAACCCTGCGCATCGCCGGCCGCGACAACAACGACCTGCACGTGCAGTTCCCCGGGTTCAGACGCCGCCACCGGGTACCCGTACTCGGCCTATACCCGGACTACGAAAACCGCATAGAGTTCGAACTCCGTACCGCCGACGGCAAAACCCACCGGCGCAGCCGCCGCATCACCACCGCAGCTCTGCCGGCCGCCTATCCCGAAATAGAGATCCGGCGCCGGATGCCCGGCCGCATCGCTCCGGGCATGATTTTCATGCACCTCGGCCACTACGATGCAGAGGGGAACTATCAGGCCCTCCCCTCGGCCATCGACTCCTATGGCCGGGTACGCTGGTTTTATGACGGCGACATCGGACACGTATTGAAACGCTTGCAGAACGGACACCTGCTGATACAAGACACACGCGATGAGGAAACCGGCCGCCTGGCCGAGATAGACCTGCTCGGCCGGCGCGTAGCCGAGCGGGCCGTAGTGCAAACCGGCATCCATCACGACGCTGAGATGATGCCGAACGGCAATATTCTGGCCCTGACCAGCGCCGAGGATTCCTTTGAAGACGGGGTTGTCGAAATCGACGGGCAGAGCGGCGAAGTACTGCGCGGCTGGGACCTGCGCACAACCCTCGCTCCCGAACGGCCCCCGCAGCCCCGCAACCTGGAGGCGGAAGACTGGCTGCACCTCAACGGCATCG
>CAZAMY010000562.1:0-2301 GCA_964485995.1 uncultured Sediminispirochaeta sp. | reverse complement strand
AGAAGAGCCGCGCACAGAAGTGCGCCGCTCATTCTCCGAGAATTCTGTTTGTTTTTGTTCGCCCGCCGCATATTACGTAACCTTTTATAAATTTATTACGTAACTAATAGCTATAAGAGGCACTGATGCTGAGGCTTCGGCCGGGGGCGGGGTAGTAGGTATCGTAGGTTGCATAGGCCGGGAAAATTTCGTTTAGAATATTTTCCGCCTTCACTTTTACCTGCATCTGACCTGTCGAAGTATTCGGTGTATAGCTGGCTTCTAACTCAAAGATCCAATACTCCTCGATCGGATCCATGCTGTTCGAGTTATCTCCGCTCTGGTACTGTTCTCCCGTAAAGCGGACTCCGGATGACAACGAGAACTCTTTCACAGGTTGCACGGTGAGTTTCCCATTGGCAGTATGAGTGGGTACAAGCGGGACAGTGTTACCTTCATCGTCGCCTTCGACAAAGCGGGCATCTAAGAAACTATACCCGGTAGATAGTTTAAGTATTTTGTGCAGCCGGGCAATAAGCTCTGTGTTTACGCCCCAGCGGCGGGTTTTGTCCTGGTTGATGTTTTTGCCGGGTAATGGGCCAAACATTCCATCCTCGTCGTACCATACAATTTCATCTTCCATCTGCAGGAAATAGCCGCTCAAACTTAGCTTGAACAGACCATTTTGAACTATACTCGTACCGATTTCTGCATTTATCCCCTTTTCAGGCTTTAGATCGGTATTAAAACCGTCACTTCCATACCCGGTTATCACTGCCTGTTCATCTGTGAAAGGATAGCGGTAAAGGGTTTCGCCTTTGGCAAACAGCTTAATGTTGTCAGCAGGATTGATATTAACTGCCGCATTGTAGACAAACACTTGATGGATATCTTTATCATCGATACCCGAAGAGTCCTTAACTGCCACGATGGAAGTTCGCTCATAACGTACACCAGTTTCTGCGATTATCTTTTCGGTGAGATTGAGAATGGGTTGGAAATAGCCTCCAATGGAGTTGAGGGAAAGATCTGCAGCGTAATTTTTGCTTTGCCGCTCCTTGTCAGAATAGTCAGCAATTTCCTGCGCTGAATAGTAAAGATCAATTCCTGTAACAAGTCGCCACGGTAGTTTTCCAAATTCACCTTCGATTACAGCTTTAGGTGATGCTTCAAAATTGTTATACACACGATTTGAGTAACTTCCGAAGGACTCAGTATCATACGCCTGGGCCTGATACCTATACCCCCCATCTAAACTCACTTCGGTGTTGTAGAAGGGGAACCATTCCAACGAGAGAAAGGTTGACAGGTCGTGCTCCTCCGCCTCGTCGGCGTCGTTGGTGGCCTGGCTGGGGTCGCTTTCGTATTGGGTTGCGGTGAGGGCGCCCGGCATCTGGTACTCGTTCCACTGATACCCAAAATCAGCTTCGGCGCGGAGAATTTCGGTGATGTCCCAGCCGCCGTTGAGCAGGGTGTTGACCGCGCGGCTTTCGGTCCGCTCGCGGTGGCCCTCGTTGGTGGAGTGGGCAAAGGTCACCGAGCCGTCGGTGGCGCCCTGATTGGTGCCGTAGCGGATGCGCTGGCTGGAAAAAATCCCGTTGTTGAACTTATTCGAGTTGTAGGCGCCGAAGTCGACAGTGGAGGAGAACTCGGCACGCTCGCTGCTGTCTTTGGTGATGATGTTCACCACACCGCCAACGGCGTGGTTGCCGTACATGACGCTGTTGCTGCCGTGCACCACTTCGACTCGTTCAATCGATTCGAGGGGGATGGAAAGCCACTGAATACCGGACATGTCCTGGCTGTTCAGTCGGCGTCCGTCCACCATCACCAATACCCGGCCGTGGCTGTTTTCGCCGAAACCCCGCATGTCAATCTGGGCCTGCTGCGGGCCAGAGTAAGAGGTGAAGTTGACACCGGCCAGTGTGTCGAGAATACCCACGAGAGACTGTTTGCCGGATTCCTTGATCTCCTGGGCGGTGATTACCGTGATGTGGGCGGGAGTGGAGAGTTCGGATTCTTCGGTTCGGGCGGCGGTGACGATTACATCGACACCATCGGAATTGCTGTCGGCCAGACGGTCTGCCTGCTGATCTGTGTGCTGGGCGGCTTGCTGTGCGCCAAGGCCTGTAGTGAGCAGGAACAGCAGCGTGAGGACTGCCGCGCCCGTTCGGGAAAAAGTAGGTTTGTGCATAGAAAACTCCTTCTGCAAAAGGTACAAGTATAAAACTCTGCATGTACCAAGAAGGAATGGGGGTATAGCGGTTGGCATATACACATCCATCCCCTGTACGTGAGAGAACGGAACACACACTACATATG
>CAZAMY010000561.1:0-2307 GCA_964485995.1 uncultured Sediminispirochaeta sp. | reverse complement strand
GGGCGGCCGGAGCGCATCCCTCCCTGGGCGGCCGGAGCCGCAGAGTAGCCGAACGCCCGGCCGGCTGGGTGGCGGCTGCGGCCGGTCTGTTGTGTGCACTTGCCGGCTTTTTGCTTCCGGTAGAAAGCGGTATCGACCAGTACAAGCGCCTTGCGCATATCCGGCGGCTGGAACGACAGGGCGACGCCGAGCACATCTCCACCGAATATAGTCCCCGGATGCGCCTGGATCTGTACGAGGCGCCTTCGCTGCACCAGACCCTTTTCGCCGGTCCGATGGCTGAAACCGCCCCTCCTCCGCAGCTTACTGTGTTGTTTGACGGACAGGTCGCCGGTACACTGTTTAGAATTGACAGTGCTGACGAGGCCGCCATTCTCGACTCCACTCCACAGTCCCTTCCGTACCGGTTGTTGCGTGACAGGGGCTCGGCCACCCGGGCCCTGCTGCTGGGAGAAGTGGGCGGCACAAATGTATGGATGGCTAAGCGCTTCGGTGTTCGAAATATTTCCGTGTTGCAGCCAGCGGAGGTCTTACTGCGGAGTTTTCGCCGGGAGTTGCGCGGGATGGGTGGAGAGGTGTTTTTCTCCGGGGGGGTTGAGACGATAGGACGGCCGGCCCGGCTTTACTTGGAGAGAGCACGCCGAAACTACGATATAATTCATATTGCTTCCGCCGAAGGTATGCCAGCCGGGTCGAGCGGCCTGCAGTCGCTGCACGAAGACTACCTTTTGACGCGGGATGGAATTGCTGCCTGCCTCGGACATCTGCGGCAGAACGGTTTTGTGTCAATTACACGGGGAATCCAGTCCCCGCCCAGGGATAATATAAAAGTGTTTGCGATGTTCCTTGCGGCCCTGAAGCTGGCCGGAGTCGAGCAACCGGAGCGGCACCTGCTGCAGGCGAGGAACTATCTGGCGGTTACCACTCTGGTGAGTATGACGCCGATTGATGCGGGGCTTGCCCAGCGATTCAGGGCGGAGTGCCGGGAGCTCGGAATGGATGTGGAATATTTTCCGGGAATCCATTCCTCCGAGATAGAGCAGCAAAACCTGATTCAAGGCCCGCCGGGGAAGCAGTATTCCTATTACCACCATGCAGCTGTACAGCTCCTGAGCGGAAAAGCCGGGGAGTTTTATGACTCCTGGGCCTACAATGTGCGCCCTCCCACCGATCAACGGCCGTATTTTCACAATTTTTTCAAATGGAGCAGTTACGAGTCGTTCGTCGATGCCTACGGGGGCGGATTTCTCCGCAGAATGGAGCTGGGCTATATTGTGCTGGTGCTGAGCTTTATAGAAATTTGTGCGGTTGCCTTCGTCCTGATACTGCTGCCGCTGTTGCTCGGCCGCCTGCGAAAGAGTCCGCAAAAAGAGCCGGAAGCAGTCAGCCGAGGAGCCGGTCCGCACGGCCGCAGACTGCCGGTGTTTCTTCATTTCGGAGGAATCGGTTTCGGGTTTATGCTCCTGGAGATGGTGATGATTCAGAAACTGGCCCACTTTTTAGGAGACCCGATTTACAGCGCCTCGGCGGTGATCACTTCTATCCTGGTATGTGCGGGTATCGGCAGTTCGTTACAGGACCGCCTGCCCTGGCCGGCCAGGCAGCGGATACGCAGTGCAGCCGCTCTTGTAATACTGCTGGCAGCGGGCAGTATACTGTTTATGGATCCGCTGCTGGATCTGTTCATTGAATACTCGACTCTCCTGCGCTTTTCGGTAGCCCTGCTCATACTGGCTCCGCTGGCCTTTTTTATGGGATGGATGCTTCCTGCGGGTATGCAAATGATCCGTGGTGAGGCCCCGGACCTGATTCCATGGGCCTGGGGTATTAACGGATTTACATCGGTAGCCGCCGGGCCCTTAGCGGTAATCCTGTCGATCGCGATGGGGTTCCCGGGAATTATTCTCTGCGCAGCCGGTTGCTACGCAATTGCCGGAGCTGCTGCCTGGTTATGGCCGGAATAAGTCGCGACACATTTGACACACAGTACCGGAACCTTCACACTTATAGTATGGAACGTCAAATAGAAAAGTCAGAGTTTGGAAAGACCGGCCACCTCAGCAGCCGGGTAATTTTTGGCGGAGCCGCACTCTCCGAAGTGCTGCCCGCAGAAGCAGATCGAGTATTCGAACTGCTCCTTAATCATGGTGTGAACCATATCGATACGTCGGTTACCTACGGAGATTCGGAGAAACATATCGGCCGCTGGATGCAGCAGCATCGCGAGCAATTCTTCTTGGCAACCAAGATCGATGCCAGAACCTACCCCGAAGCCCGGGCGGAGTTAGAGACCTCGCTGTCAGACCT
>CAZAMY010000560.1:0-2310 GCA_964485995.1 uncultured Sediminispirochaeta sp. | reverse complement strand
AAAACGAGCCGCCTTCGCGGTCGGCCCGGCTGCGCTCGTACTGCAGCACCTGCTGAATGAGGACGGGTGAATAGATCCCGAACTTGCCCTCTTTATCGTGTGCCCCGATAAAGGAGGGTTTCCACAATGCGTTGAGTTTCAATTTGCGCATATAAATCGCCTCCCTGTTATATGCGGAAGAAATGAGTAGATCACTTTACCTAGCAGCCTCCGTTGCTCGGTAAAATGGTGTACTTTTTGTCGAACTGAATGCCTACTCCCTCATCGGTGCTGCGGACTACCTGACCACTGACCTCGATTCGAACCGAATTGTCCAGTTCGAAGAACTCCTGCAGTTTGTTGATCGAGAGGTAAATTTCAAGATGGACTTTCTGCCCCAGCTCTAAGCCAGATTCCATCTGTAAGAAGGTGCCTCGCGATGAGACATCCTTTGTGTACGCCTGCAGCCCTCGCAGCTGATTCTCATGATTGATAACGCTGACTTTAGTCGGGACCGTCAGGCAGTACCTCTCCATACCCCGCTTTTCTTCCATTTTTATTTTTCCTATATCTATTGTTATCACGGTTTTGGAAATGGTACATCGTAAGGAGTAATGATTTGGAAGTGACGAATAGGTTGTAGAAAGATAATGCGCAAGTACTAGAGGGTGAGGCGCCGAAGCGCGGCAGTACTAGTACTGCTCAGAGATGCTTGGCAGCCCAGAGGGCCGCCTGCAGGCGGTTGCCGACCTGGATCTTCTTGAAGATGTTGTACATGTGGGTTTTGACGGTGTTGACGCTGATGTAGAGCTTGTCGCTGATCTCCTCGTTGTTGGCACCGATGCTGACTAAGGAAAGTATCTGCTGCTCACGCTCGGTCAGTTCCACCTTGGGGCGGTGGTGATGGGTACCGGCGCTCACATTCTTCATCACGTAGTCCAGCAGGATCTGGCGGCTGATCCACACCTCGCCCCGGAAAATGGCGCTGATGCCTTTCAGGAACAGGTCCATACTGTCGTCCACATAGAAAAAGCCGCGCACCTGTTTGGTCAGGGCCTTCGCTTCGGCCTCTGAGTAGGCACTCAAATTGTACAGAGCTATTAACTGGGTCGGAATGAAGGGGTTGGCGGCTATTTCGGTCAGTACCTCATCGATCGGTTTGTCGTGACAGTCGAAGAGAAACAGCGTTGAGTAGCCGTTTGAAACCGTTTCGGTCAGTTCGGTGCGGGTTTCCTCGGAAAAGAGGTGGGAGGTATGCGTACAGACGCTGCATTTCATATCGAGCTCGTGCTCGAGGGAATACACCAGCATCTGATTGCTGAGATTATCCGAGCCGATAAGTACGATCTGCTGTTTGCCCGTCGCTTCCATCCACCACTACCCGAGGTTTGCTTGCGTAAAGTAAGGTCCTTGAACTAATACTTCAATCTAATGAATTGGTATTACACTGTATCTATTTAAATATACCATGAAATTCTATTTTTCAATGTTTTTATATACAGAAACGCGAATTTTATGATTTTTTTTTGTGGAACTCGTTTTAATATAAATAGTTACAATAACTCCAAGAACGCCTTTAGCGAGCCTTCGCGGGTTTTCTCCAAAGTATTAAGCCGTTAGTACTCGATAACCAGGCCGCTGCCGACCTCCCGCAAGGGAGCGGCTGCCGATAATGCGATTTTACTAGACAGGTCGGTGCAGTGACAGGCGTGCAGCTGCGGCAGCTTCAGAGCGCGCAGGTACTCGACAGTGCCCTCTAACTGGGCCTGCGGCGGGTCGAGCAGGTGGAAGCCGCCGATGATGTCGATCACTTTGTCGACGCCGGTGACGCGGCGGGCGGTTTCGACGATGTTGCAGATGCCGGCGTGGGAGCAGCCGGTAATGATGACCAGTCCGTCGTCGGCCAGGTAGGCCATGGCGGTGTCGTCCAGCAGATCGTCGGGCTGGTCGACTGAGGTGTCGGTAGAGCCGTTGGCTGGGTCGCCGCGGCGGCCGATGGGGCCCGGCTGTTCGAAGGCGGTGCGGCGTTCTATCTCGCCCAGGAAGAGCAGGCGGTCGTCCAGCCAGAGGGGTTGGCGACTGGTGCGCAGGTCGAAGCTCAGCGCCAGGACACTGGCGGAGACCGGCGAGCCGATAGAGATGGCGGTGGAGCTGAGGCCTGTCGGCACACCGAGGCCTCCGTCTGTGGGTCCGAACTCGCCCTCGCCGGGAGGCATGAACTTGGGATTCAGGGCGTCGGGGTGTGCTACCAGGCGGGGAACTTTATCGTGATTGCGCTCAAAACGGGCTTCCATATACTCCTTGAGCAGCACATCGAGCCCACCCGTATGG
>CAZAMY010000559.1:0-2318 GCA_964485995.1 uncultured Sediminispirochaeta sp. | reverse complement strand
GGGGCAATACCGGGAATCTTGAAGGCCAGGCTCAATGCAAACGAGATTGTCTCAAGCCTCATGTTGAATTTTATAGCGGTTAAGTTTTATGAGTATATAGTAACCTTCAAACTCACCAAGCCTACATCTGGCTTTGTTGCCTCCGAGCCTTTCCCAGAAAGTGGGACTCTCTCCTCATTCGTTCCCGACATACCGATATTAGAAAATCTTCGCACATTGTTAGTGCAACAGACGAATATAACCATAGCCCTCTATATAGCTATTATTGCAGTAGTATTCGTAAGTGTGATGATGTTTCGAACGACCATCGGATACGAGATCAGAATAACCGGACACAATCAGAATTTCGGGAGATACGGTGGTATGAAGGTAAAACGGGTAATTTTCCTGTCGATGGCTATCGGCGGGGCATTTGCCGGTTTGGCTGGAGCCCATGTAGGAATGGCAATTCACGGAAGATTGCTTCTCGGAATTGCTGTTGGCTTCGGTTTCGAAGGAATTGTAGTGAGCCTCTTGGCAAAAAATAATCCCAAATGGGTTCCCTTGGCTGCTCTTGTGCACGCATATCTGCGGACCGGTGCCGATGTCATGGAGCGGAGTACCGACGTTTCCAGAGAGATGGTTTTGATAATTCAGGGTTTAATAATCCTCTTTATTACGGCAGAACGTAGTTTCTTTCTCTGGAAAAATACGAAAATTGGCCGTTTTGTGCGACAACGCATTGCACAGCGAAAGGCTTAGCGAGGAAGGATGATATGGGTATAGAAGTTGTTCTAAACGGAATTTTCAGTGCACTGTTTGTGGCGAGTGTAATACGTATAAGTACACCCTTGATTTTCGGAGCCTTCGGTGGACTAATTACCGAGATGGCCGGTGCTCCGAACATAGCCCTGGAAGGGATAATGCTCGGGGCCGCCTTTACTGGTGTAGTCGTCTCTGCATTGACCCAAAATGCCGTCTATGGAATGTTAGCAGGGGTTGCGGTAGGTACTTTTTTGGGGAGTTTGTTGGCCTTTTTCCATCTCTACTTTGAGACAAACCCGATTTTAGCGGGAATTGCCATTAATGTAATGAGCTCGGGAAGCACGGTATTTCTCCTCGCCCTGATCTCCGGAGAAAAGGGAAACTCCAGTTCATTGGCGAGCCTTGTGCTTCCTGAAGTGGAGATTCCCTTCTTGGTTTCCATCCCATTTTTGGGGGAGGCCTTTGGACGTCACAATGTGCTCACATATGCTGCATTTCTGGCCGCCTTTCTCGTTTTTGTCCTTATCTATAAAACAAAACTGGGTCGCCACATACGAGCGGTGGGAGAAAACCCGGTAGCGGCTGAATCGGTGGGTATAAGTGTGGTAAAGATGAAATATATTGCCTATGCATTAAGCGGTTTAGTGGCCTCTTTTGGAGGTGTAAATCTGTCAATGGGTTATCTATCAATATTTCAGAGGGATATGACCGCCGGACGTGGATTTATCGCTCTAGCAGCAATTTTTCTCGGAGGCAAGAGACCTTTGGGGGTTCTCTTCGGGGCCATTGTCTTCGGATTTGCCGAAGCCCTGTCGAATCAAATAGGTTCTCTGGGCTTTCCTCCTCAGTGGATACAGATGATACCCTATGCAGCCACTATTTTGGCTCTTGTTATATCCAACATGATCCGCATTCGAAGACAAAGTTTAGCCGTATAGAGCACATTGATAGAGATGAAAAAATACGCACCTAAGGTGCACCTTCCGTGCGCCCTCCCTTGCAATCTCTCGGCGTTTGTTCTGGTCAGGCTGATATTCCTAACTGTTATGGCAAGTGTGTATAATGCCGCGTAAACCTCCTAGTACATTACTGGCGCTGTTTTCATATAGAAAGGCAATATCATAACGATGTTGCCTTTCTTTTTATTGGATATTAAGCTCTTAGATATTAAGCTGATAATATGAAAATAAAATAACAATTATGCTCCTTTTCATGATTACGCTTTCTGAAGCAACTATCGGTGTCTTTGTAAAGTTAACCGATGGAATGATTCCAATTTATACCCTCAACTTCTATGCGCTCGCATTTTCCACAGTTTTTCTCATGATCGCGTTGCCCCTGTTTGCGAAGGACAGGCCTGAATTCCCCCGGGATAACCTGAAAGACACTCTGCTGATCGGCGTACTTATTGCCGCTCAGATCAGTGTATTCAACCTTGCTATGACCTTGGCCCCTATTGCGAATGTGGTTATCTTCTGGAGTGTTGCCCCCTTCTTTACTTTCATCTTTTCGGCCGTGTTTCTCGGGGAAAGGGCTAAACGGAGTTACATTTTAATCTTTGCCGTCGCCATAAC
>CAZAMY010000558.1:0-2319 GCA_964485995.1 uncultured Sediminispirochaeta sp. | reverse complement strand
CGGCATCGGCCAGGGATTTTGCTTCGGAGGTGAACCAGAGGGCCCCCTGGTGTTCGGCGTAGTACAGCGGTTTGATTCCGATGGGGTCGCGGGCCACCAGGATCTGCCGATCTTCCGACTGGTTCTGGTCTACAATTGCAAAGGTGTACATCCCGTCAATGTATTGCACAAGCTCAGCACCGAACTCCTCGTACAGGTGCAGGATGCATTCTGTGTCGCTGGTGGTAGAAAAGATGTGGCGGCGGGCATGCGGTGGGAGTGAGAGTGTGGAATTTTCGTCGCTGCCGGGGTTCCCGGCGGGCTGGTAGTTCCCAGGTTTCCCGGCGGGCTGCCAGTTTTCGGTGGCCGAAGGATCCTGCTCTAATATGTGCTGTATTTCTTTAGAGTTATATATTTCACCATTGGCAACAATGCTGATGCTTTCATCTTCGTTGTAAATCGGCTGGTCACCGCCTTCAGGGTCCATAATGCTCAAGCGGCAGTGCCCCCACACTATTCCGCCCTTTTCAGCCACAAAATAGCCATTGGCATCGGGCCCACGGTGTTTTATTTTAGACAGCATATTGTGAATGGACTGAGTATCGGCCAGACCAACTACTCCGGTAATTCCGCACATACAACCTCCTTACAGCTCTAATCTTTAGTATACTAAATTTTAACTCTACACTCAAGGGGGGCCGCAGGGGCGCGGTCGGGCTGAACTGGCGCGGGCGCCCTTGGGGTCGGGATGCAGGGCACACGCGACGCGGTGCTGCAGCCGGCCCGGGGCCGGGGCAATTTCCTTACCTGATATTGCAAATGAGAAACCGCTTTCACTACAGTTGATAGTATGAATCGTACAGTATTGTTACTCGCGGGCATCATTTTATGCACTCTGCAGAGTGGCGTCAGTGCGGAAGGAAACTCTATGGAAAGAGAAGATGTTGAAGGTATGGCTTTTCCGATTTTAGTGGCCGAAACCCTGGCCGGAGCCCGTTTTCAAACCCCGGACCCCGAACGGGAGAATACCCACGTTATACTGATTGCATTCAAGCGCGGCGTTCAGCCGCAGATCGACCGGTGGCTGGCGGCACTGGCCGAGCCGGTTGAAAAACGCAGCAATGTGGAAATGTACGAAATTCCGATGCTGGCCGGGGGATGGCGCCTGATGTCCGGGATTATAGACGGGGGGATGCGGTCGGGAATACCCGCTGAGCAGCATTCTTCGGTCGCCACTTTCTACGGTGATGTAAACCGTTACAAGGATATTTTAGACATGGACGAGGAAAATGTGTGCTATCTGTACGTTATTGCCCCCCAGGGTACGATTCGCTTTGCTGTTAGCGGCCCTCCCACCGCCGAACTCATCGATGGGGCGATCAAAGCCCTGGAGTGAGGGTGGTGGGCCCTCTCAAAACTCCTCGCCAAACATGAGTACAGGGGCCGGGCCAAACAGTGCGGACAGCTCCTGCTCGGTCTTGGGGTTCAAGAGCCCATCCGCGGCACTCGGCACCCGTCCGGTCAGAGACAAGTGCCGCCAGGTATACCCCCCGAACAGCAGCGATGAAAAGCTCTCGAATGAAATTTCGTTTTCTCCAGTGAAGGCACTCACCGACAGCTCGCCGGAGTTGATGGTGTAAGTGGCGGTGTTCTCCTCGATTACCGGATCTTGCAAAGAGAAGCGTACTGTGCCGGTAAACCCGGATGTGCGAATTTTTTTCTGCAGAAGCTCAGGCACTGCCAAAGGCCGGGCCATCCATTCCATCAGGCGGCTCGTCTTGATCCGCGGCTCCTGCATAATCAAGGGCAGCGGTACATCGCTGGGCAGATACAGTTTAATTTCGATGCACTGGTTTCTGTGACGGGCCAGGAAGCCGATCAGCGCCCGGAACCCTTCGTCTGAGGTGTAAGCACACCGGTTCACCTCTATTTTGACATTGTCCTCGCGGGCCGGTTTCATTTTGTATTGAATAAAACCGACCGCATCCCCGTCCAGATTCCGGTACAGGTAGGCCTGCTCGTTCTGTGTTCCGAGATAGCGGCGGTACTGCTCACCGGTATAGGGCAGTTCGATTCCCAGGGTGTAGTTTCGCACCCATTCATTGTAGAGTCTCTGCGCCTCATCGAAGCGCCGGGCAAACAGATCGATCTTCCCCGTTTTGTCCAGCTCTTCGCGGCCGCCGGTCAGGGGTTCGAATTTGCCGGACACCTGCGATATCACCTCCGGCCGGATATCATCGGGGCGGAAGCGGTAGGCGAACACCGGCCCGGCGTTACCGTAGCCGAACTTTGCATAGAAGCGAAACAGGAAGGGGTACAGCGCCGATGCGCGGGCGCCGG
>CAZAMY010000557.1:0-2328 GCA_964485995.1 uncultured Sediminispirochaeta sp. | reverse complement strand
AATTCTTCCGGACTGCCGATAAACTGCACCTCGCCGCCGGCTTCCCCGGCGGCCGGGCCCAGATCTACGATGATATCGGCGGCCATAATTACTTCGGGATCGTGTTCAACAACCAACAGGGTATTTCCCGAATCTCGCAGCCGGGTCAGAATACTGATCAACCTGCGTATATCCCGGGAGTGCAATCCAATACTCGGTTCGTCGAGGACGAACAGGGTGTTTACCAGGGAGGTGCCGAGGGCGGTGGTGAGATTGATGCGTTGAACCTCGCCGCCACTGAGAGTGCGGGACTGGCGGTCGAGGGTAAGATACCCGACACCGACCTCATTCAGATAGTATAAGCGGCTGCGGATCTCTTCCAGTACTATCGCCGCCGCTTCATCCAGATGTGCCGGCAGCTCGATGGATTCAAAAAAGCGGTTGCAGTCGCTTATAGGCATCTGCACAATTTCCCACAAGTTCTTGCCGCCTACCCGCCACAGCAGCGACTCGGGCTTCAGACGGGCTCCCCGGCAGGCGTGACACAGGTGATAAGTTCTGTATTTTGACAGCAGCACCCGTATGTGCATTTTGTAGCTTTTCGATTCCAGCCATTTGAAGAAGCGCTCGATTCCGTACCACACCCCTTCATCCCACTCGCCTTCACCTTCGATAACCCACTCTTTTTCTTCATTCGAAAGTTTATTCCAGGGGATGTCGGTTCTGATGCCGCGTCGCGGGGCAAACTGCATAAGCTCGCGCTGACACACTTCATAACTCTGGGATTGGAAGGGCTTCACGGCCCCCTCGGCGAGGGATTTGGTTTTGTCCGGCACTACCAGGTCGTAATCGATACCGATAGTACGGCCGAAACCTCTGCAGGTCGGACAGGCGCCGATCGGAGAGTTGAACGAGAACATATTCGGAATCGGGTCGCTGTACTGGATATCGCAGCGGGCGCAGTGGAGTCCGCTCGAAAACTCCAGGTTCTCGGCCGCATTCTCCGCCTTATCCACAATGTGAACCGCGGCCTTTCCGCCTCCATGGTGAAAACACTTCTCTATGTCTTCAGTTATGCGCCCCCGTTTGTCTTCGGAAAACGTGGTTCGATCCTGAATAACATGAATGACCGATTCATCCTCTTTGAAAATCCGCTGATAGCCCTGTGACTGCAGAACCTCCTTGATCTCTTCGGCGCTGAAATTGTGCGGAATTGGAATGGGAAAAGTGATGATCAGTCTTGTCTTTGGTTTGATGTGGGCATGGGCGGCTAAGGCATCAAATACTGAGTCGGGGGTATCGCGCTGAACCTCCCGGCCGCAGCTGCGGCAAAACAACTGACCCGCTTTCGCAAACAGGAGCTTTAGGTGATCGTTCAGCTCGGTCATCGTCCCGACAGTTGATCGCGAGGTTCGAACCGGATTGTTCTGGTCTATCGCAATTGAGGGGGGTATTCCCTCTATCCGGTCAACCTGCGGCTTGTCCATCCGGTCGAGAAACTGCCGCGTGTATGCCGAAAATGTTTCGAAATAGCGTCGTTGCCCCTCCGAGTAAACCGTATCGAAGGCAAGCGACGATTTACCTGAGCCGCTTACCCCGGTTACCACTATTAACTTATGCAGCGGAAGCTGCAGATCAAAACCCTTTAGATTGTTTTGGCGTGCACCCTTGATGTATATATGATTTTCCACACGTATATAATACTAATAAAACCGGTAAGGTTCAAAAGCTGCGGAATGAAAAGCAGCCTGCAGCGCCGATTTGATCCATTCGGTACATACAATTATCTTCTAAAAGAGGAGGATAGCCTATGACTGCTTATAACAAAGAGTTTATTGAAGAACGCACACAGGACCTCTACAGAATGCAGGCGGAGCTCAGAGAGACCTTGCAGATAGAAACGAATCAGTTTCACGCCCTTTTGGATGAACTGGCGTATAAGGATTTTCCGGAAGTGAGCCGGGAACTGCTGGAATCGGACCGCGCAACTTGATAAAGATATGTACGATGTAATCGTAATCGGCGGCGGTCCGGCCGGAGCCTCCGCCGCCTACCGGCTGACTTCTGCCGGAAAAAGTGTAGTAGTACTCGAGAAGGAGGCCTTGCCACGTAATAAATTGTGCGGCGGAGGCATACCGGCGCCGGTTTTCGACCTGTTTGACATAGATTTCAGCCCGGTAATCGATACCTGGGTGCGCCATGTAAAGTTCCGCTACAGAGGCGAGCTATTCAGCTATGCTGAACTTCCTCCCCAGACAATGGCAATGGTGAAACGGGAGGCCTTCGATGCCTACCTACTGCAACACTCCGGGGCTGAGGTTATGCAGGAATTCCGTGTAGCGGAAATCC
>CAZAMY010000556.1:0-2329 GCA_964485995.1 uncultured Sediminispirochaeta sp. | reverse complement strand
GAGGCTGCCTCATAGGATTCATTTGATATTGTTTGCAGACTAGCCAGCAAAACAATGAACCAAAAGGGCCAGGCAATCCAAATAAAAGTAATCAAAATTGCATAAAAAGCATTATTCCCTACCAGCCAGACCGGCAAGACCTCAAACAGCTTTGTATTACTGAGGAAGGTATTAATCAATCCAGTATCAAAACTGAACATATACCTCCAGTTCGTAATTGCAACAACTCCGGGCAGTATAAAGGGAAACAATAGAACTCCTCGGACAATATTCTTTCCTCTGTAGTGGCTTGCATTTAGAAGCAGAGCCGCCCCCATACCGAGCACATAGCAAACAAGCTGTGCGATCACTACAAAGGCAATCGTATACTTAAACGAAGAGAGGAAGTTTTCTAGAAACCCAATGTCGGGAGTGAATACACTGATGTAATTTTTAAGCCCGACAAAAGGGGCCCTAATCCAGTTGTTGATGGTCATGATATTCAGCTTAAAAAAGCTGCTGAGCACTCCCAACAACATCGGTATCAGATGCACAAAAACCATGGAGATGAAAGCTGGTAAAATAAATAAATATGGTAATCGGCTTTTAGTTTTCATATAGTTTTCTCTTAACTGGAAGCAGTGGCATAGCACATCTATACCACTGCGAAACCTAATCAGTTTATTCGAACTGATCGATCATACGCTGATGAACCAGCTTCCCTTCAGCGATGGCCTCATTGATGAGATCCGCAGAGTAATTCCCCTGCAAATATGCTCCCAGTACTTTGTTTGACAGTATTTTTTCTACTTTTGCCAGAGTACCTCCGGGGCCGCTTTCGGGATGATGACCATGGTTCTCTGCAATGGAAATAAAACTTTTCCAGGGCTCTTGATCGAATCCTTCGAGATCCGAAGCGGACAGCAGTGCTGGAACATTACCGTATGCTTTACTCCAACGGGCAACATTTTCCGGCTCAAGCAGATACTTGACCCAGTTTTCAGCGTTTTCACGGTTTTTCGTAAATTTGTATATGGCCAGGTGTGAGCCTCCGCAGAAGACAGAGGCGTTACCAGTAGGTCCTGCCGGTGCTGGTGCTACCGATACTTTCTCGAGTCCGTTTTCCACTAGAGCGGGTGAATTCTTCGAAAGATAGGTAAAGGCTTGCGGTGAATCATAGTAAAAAGCTATCTCGCCATTGGCGAATTTCGCCCGCAGAGTAGCTTTATCATATTCTGCAGTGGCCGGAGAGGCTACTTTGTAAGTAGTAACCAGGTCCATGAGCCAGGACACTCCTTCTACACTCTCCTCTGAGTCGATTTTACTGATTGTATTGTCGCCATTGAATGCGGCAATCGATCCTCCGGCCTGATCTATAGTCTGATAAAGATCATGCGCCATAGCAGACCCCGGAATACCAACGGGAAACTCCATTATTCCGGCTTCCTGGATAGCTTTTGAAACCTCAACCAATTCATCCCAGGTCTTGGGAACATCCATACCAAGAGAATCAAGCACATCTTTTCTATAGATCATCCCACGCGGATCAGCAAACCACGGTATCGCAAAACGCCCTTCCATCGACTGAGGTGCTGTGGTTGCCAGCATGGGCTTAAAAAACACATCCGAACCACCAAGCTCAGAAAAAAGCGATTCCAGATTTGCAAAAGCGCCGGCGAGAGTTTGCTGTGCTACAGTAGTAGTGCCTATCTGAGTTACATCCGGCCCTTCGTTCGAAGAGAGAACCAGTAAATTCGACTGGTGATAATCTCCCCATCCGATCATTTTCCATTCAACGTCTATTCCTGTTTGTTCCTTGAAGCCTGCTTTCAGCTCTTCCATAACCGCTTTCAATTCAGGCGATTCGGTGCCGAAAGTCCAGAATGTGATACTCTGATCAGCCTCAGCTTCCTGCGAACCATTCGCAGAGACAGACGAGGTGATGATGAGAAGCACCATCAAAAAAAAGCATACCTTTTTCATACAATCCTCCAATTTTCCTAATAATATGAACGTTACCGGTAACGTTCATATTATAGACCAGTTCTGCGAACTGTCAACTAAAAAGAATAAAAAATAGCCAGAAACAATACGATGCAAACAAACTGATATCAGAGAGGGTCCGCTTCAACGGCTTGAAATCAGCCGACAAGCCATATTCAGGAAAGGTTAACGCTTGACCAGCACCTGTGTTACACTTATCCTGCATGAGTTGCAATTCAAACTGCTTGCAAGCACATCGCTATTACAGCGATTAGAAAAAATTATTTGGAAAACTGTATGAAGTTCTTACATCAACTCCACAAAATCGCAAATTGGAAGCTGGTACTGATCTTGTGTATCACCACCA
>CAZAMY010000555.1:0-2337 GCA_964485995.1 uncultured Sediminispirochaeta sp. | reverse complement strand
CCGAGCGGCCCTTCGGTACCCTGTCCACCGGCGAACAGCGCCGGTTTTTGCTGGGGCGGGCTTTGATCCACGATCCGGAGGTGCTGCTGCTGGACGAGCCGACTGCCGGCCTCGACCTAAAAGCAGCAGCCGGGTATTTCGCCGCTCTCCATCGCCTAATGGAGCAGGGAAAAACAGTGCTGCTGGTAACCCATCATATTCACGAGATTGTGCCTGAAATTGGACGGGTGGTTTTGTTAAAGGGGGGAGAGGTGTTGGCCGACGGGCCGAAGGAAAAAATTCTTACCTCCGCACAGCTGAGCCGCCTGTTCGATGGGCCGGTGGAGGTGTATGAATCACGGGGCTTTTATACGGCTCAATACAAATGACCCATGCGCAGCTTTTTCGTTTCGAGGTAGAATTGGTTGTGCCGGTTTGGTTCGGTGATAATCGGTTCGCGCCTGACAATGTGAATTCCTTGTTCACCAAGCTTTGTCACTTTATCCGGATTATTCGTCAGCAACACCACACTTTTGACACCAAGAGCCTGGATGATAGCCGCTGATGCCGAATAATCACGAGCTTCCGCCGGGAAGCCGAGAAACTCGTTTGCTTCCACCGTATCGAGCCCTTCATCCTGCAGAGAATAGGCTTTGAGTTTATTCAACAGCCCGATTCCGCGTCCCTCTTGTTTCATATAGATCAAGACGCCCCGGCCTTCCCGGGCAATATACTTCAGTGAAGCCTCCAGCTGCTCTCCGCAGTCACAGCGCATTGATCCAAGTACATCGCCGGTATGGCATTCAGAGTGCACCCGTACCGGGCACTTCTGCATACCGTCGATCTCGCCTTTCACCATAACCGTGTGAACCTTCTCCGTTCCCGCCTCGCTGAAACCGTACAGTTCGAACTGTCCGTATTTGGTGGGAAAGTTTACTTTCGCCACCAGTGCTACCAACTCCTGGTCGGTAGACGGGCGGGGGGATTCAGAGGGTGTCTGTTTAAAATACATTGTTGAATCCGATTCCATTAATTAAATATTAAAAATCAATATATAGGAAGTCAAATCTTCCGGTAGTTTTCCCGCCCGGCAGAGAAAAAAAGCGCCTAAATTTGCTCCCGAAGGGTTAAGCTTCTATGATTAAGGCGAAGGAAACAGGTATGGAAGCACAACGTCCCTTTGTAACCCTGAGTTATGCGCAAAGTGCCGACGGGCGAATCGCAACTCTTAATGGTCACGCCGAACGAATTTCAGGTGAGAAAAGCAATGAGTTTACGCATACACTGCGCCGCGATAATCAGGCCATTATGGTGGGGATCGGGACGGTGCTGGCGGATGATCCCCTGCTCACCTGCCGGCTGCCGGGGGGCTGTCCCTCGCCGGTGCGCATCATTTTGGACTCCGGTTTGAGAATGCCGGCGGACTCCCGGATTGCCCAGTCGGCTGAAACGTATCAAACGATTATTTTTTGCTCGCAGAAGGGCGCCGAATCAAATTCAGACTGTCGACAGGCACTAGAAAAACAGCACATTGAAGTTGTGCCGGTTGATGGGGACGGCAAGGATTATCTCAGCCTGCCCGCCGTGCTCGAGAAATTATCCGGTATGGGCTTCTCCAGTCTGTTCGTGGAGGGTGGTGCGGCACTGATCACCTCTTTTTTTGAGGCAAACCTCGTCGACAGACTCTGCATCGTCTCAGCGCCGATAGTCATCGGCCGCGGGAAGCAGGCGGTGATGGATCTCAATGTCCACAATATAGCGGAAGCGCGGCAGGGGCGCACCACTTCGGTCCGACAGATCGGGGATGATATCGTCTGGGACATCTCGTTTGTAAGCGATTCCGCTCCGGCTTTAACCGCCAAGGCTCTCTACTTCACCCGGCCACATTCGGTGGAACTGTGTTCAGAGCAGCTGCAGCAGGAGAGCGGCACCCAGTTGATCACCTCCAAGGTTATCGGTATCAGCCATGGCAGTGAGAGCCATTTGTACCGCAACTCCTTTCCCAAGGGTAAAACCGAAGACAAGGTGCCCGGAATAGATGAATCCATGGCCTATCCAATTAAATACGGATACATGAATGCCGGACTCACCCCCGGGGGAGACAAAGTGTTTGCCTTTTTTCCGCATCAGGACAGATTTTACTATCCGCAGGAGCAGCTTATATATTTCCCAGACTCGTATACATTCGAGGATATAGTGCTCTACCCGAGTGTGGAGACCGCCTATACCATCGTCTTAGATACCGCCCCCCTGCCCGGAGAGCGAATTCTCATTATTGGTCAGGGCATGATCGGACTGCTTATCGCCGAAATTCTGAGTGAAGAAACAGGTCTGCACGTAGGGGCACTGGAGCCGGAT
>CAZAMY010000554.1:0-2344 GCA_964485995.1 uncultured Sediminispirochaeta sp. | reverse complement strand
ACATAGCCTCATAGTCAGCCATTCATCCACTCCTTCTGTTTATATCGTTGTATCTATCTCACCACTATCTACTATACTGCAGGCTTTTAAGTAACTATTGGACTTTCTTTCTCTTTTTTGAACTTTTTAGTCTTCTTTTCCGGCCGTTCCAGCACCCGCTCAGGCTTCGTGAATCTCTTGATTGTCCTGCGGAAAATGGCCCCAGGACTCACGATACCTACCGGGAGAGGTTCCTACATATTTTTTGAATACCTTCGTAAAATAGCTCTGATCTTCATAACCGACCATTCCCGCCACATCGACCAGCTGGATATTTCTGTCACGCAGCAGTATCTTGCTTTTTTCAATGCGGATCTGGTTCAGATAACTCTTGAAGGTGTTCCCGACCTCCTGCCGGAAAATCTTACTAAAGTAGGCCGGACTCAGGTAGACCTCGGAGGCAACCTCTTCCAGGGTGATTCTGCGGGCATAATGCTCGTGGATATACTGAATTGCCTTGTAGATGGCATCGGTGTGCTTGATATCCTTCAGGTCGAACACCAGATCCGTAAACCGCTCCAGAATTCTCGAAAGCCAGCGGGCCAACTCGTTGGTGCTGCGAAAAGAGTGTACCTGCGAGAGATAGGTGAAATTGAGGCCGAAGATCTGTTCGGTGTCCGCTCCCCCTTCCATTGCAGCCCTCGACAACAGCACCACCAGCTCCATCACCCTGGACTTGATTATCGAAAAATCCTCACCCGCTGAAAAGAACACACTGCCCAGCAGCTCGTTCAGCACCGCTTGGGCATTCTTTTTATCGCCCTTGGATATCATGTGCAGCAGCTCACGCTCTTTCTCGATCGGATAGACATATCCGGGCCGCTCCTGCCCTTCCATGGTTTTTATATGGTGAATATATTCGGATATCCGGGACTGCTGTTCCAGCTCGTCATTCTTTTCAGAGAGAATCCGACTGCTCGAATCGGAGACCGAGGCGGCGGTATAATATAGGAGCTCGGAGAGGCTGTGTGCCCGCGAGGGATTGATTCGTTTTATTTTCTTCACCAGGGCACGCAGATGCTCGGTGTCGATTTTTTTAGCCGCTGTTGGGAGCTGCCCCCCGGAGTAGGCTTCCGATTTCTGTTGCGGATGCAGGATATCATTCAGCAGCTCCTCTCGCTCTATCAACAGAACCGGACCGGCGATCATCGCCCCCTGGATCACGCCGTCGAACATTATGGGAGAGGCCCAGTAGTTGAGGGAAGCCGGACAAAAGTAATGATAGCGCCCTCCGAAGCGCTCCGACTGATAAGAGCCGTACAGATGGGTTTTTCGGCACACCTCCTGGCCGGGATTCTCGCCGTACAACTGGCTGCAGACCTGACAGGTGTGAAAAATATCGGGAGTGCCCTGCACATTTCCCCTGGAGTCGATTACAAAGCAGGGAACGCCGGTGGCGGCTCTGTAATGGGAAGCTGCTTCTATTGCGGCACTAAAATTATAGTCGGCCATGTGTCAACTCACTCTATCACGGGGAAATACATCTGCTCAATATATGCATTTTGAAAGTACGCGTCGGAGGAGAGCTCCACATAACGACTTTTGGCCGGAATCCGGGCAAGTTCCTCCGTAACCTTTTTCGAGAGCAGGCTCAGCACCGCACCCTTTCCAGCTGAATTACCAATCGACTCAATTGATTCCACGCGATCCTGTGGAAATAGACCCAGCTTTACCGCGCTGTGCGTATCGATATAGTTGCCGAACCCGCCGGCGATGAAGATCTTTTCAACCGCAGCATACGAGCTGCCGGCGGCATGCAGCAGAGAGTCGATTCCTGCAGCTATAGCCGCCTTTGCAAGTTGAACTTCCCGCAGATCTCTCTGGGTAAACAGGATTTCACCCCCGCCAGCCGATTCTTCGCCCCCCGCCTCGCACCCGGCCAGCCTGATGGCCGGCTCTCTGTTCTCCTCGACATAGAATTTCAGCAGCTGCTCAGCCGCCGGCCCTTCGGCTTCCTGCGGAGTGAGGATCCGTCCCGTGTAGTCAGCTGCCCCGGTGGAAATCAGCAGGCCGGCAATGTCGAATATTCCCGAACCGCAGATTCCCCGGGGCGGCTTCCCGCCGATGGTGGTATAAAAAATCTCCCCCTCTTCGAGATAGACACTATTGATAGCTCCGGAAATTCCGCCCATCCCCCGCGAGATCCGGGCCCCCTCAAAGGCCGGCCCGGCGGCGGTAGAGCAGGTAAACAACCGCTCCCGGTTGCCGAGAACGATCTCGCCGTTCGTACCGAAGTCCACCAGAAGGTTGAGTTTTTCCCTATTAAGGATTCCACTGGCCACGATACCGGCACTGATGTCCGCAC
>CAZAMY010000553.1:0-2344 GCA_964485995.1 uncultured Sediminispirochaeta sp. | reverse complement strand
GGGAGATATCCACCGTGAATATTACATCTTAGTCAGCCGGCAGCTCCTCCAGAGTCTCCTGTTCATTTTTGAAACCCGCCAGAGAGAGAATGATAAACAGCAGACTCAGCAGGAGAAAAAACGAAGAGAAGAACCACTTGATGGTAAACACATCAAACAAATGGCGGGCCGGACCGCTGCCCTTCACGCGGCCGAACTCTTTACGACCCAAACGATAGTTGCGGAAAATTACCGTCGCCACCGGAATAAGCAGCACCAGCAGCCAGAGGAATTCGGGATGGAGCATCATACTACAGCACCTCCCGGAAGACAATTTTACGTATAAAAAAGGTCAGCAGCAGCAAAACGAAGCCAGTCAGGATAAACTCGCGATGAATCGGCTCGGTTTTAATATCTACCCGTACCCGCTGCTGTACTGTTTCCAGTGAGTCGATATCATTGAAGACAGACTCGAGTGAACCGGGACTGGTTGCGGGGAAAAACTTACCTCCGGTCATCTGTGAAATCTCCTGTAACAGCTCTTCGTCATACTCACTGTCGATTTTTGCGCGAATGATATTGCCGGTGGTAGGATCTTCCAGTTCAATAGGAACCTCGCCGCGGGTTCCAACCCCGATTGTGTATACCCGCACTCCCATTTCAGCCGCGATTTTCGCCGCAGAAAGCGGTGGGATTTCACCGGCGTTGTTTTTCCCATCGGTAATTAGAATTGCTACCTTATTCTGTGCCCGGCTGTGCTGCAGATGCACACAGGCAACCGCGATACCCATACCGATTGCGGTTCCCTGTCCCATTTCCATTATTTTGAGACCTTCCAGCCGGGCCAACAACGTCTCGTAGTCTCTGGTGGGCGGAACCCGCAAGGCCGCCTGGTCGCCGAATGCGACAATGCCAATGGAATCGCTGGTTCGGCGATTGATAAACTCGGAAAGCACCTCTTTCGCCGTTTCGAAACGGTTTACCGGCGAAAAATCCTGGGCAGCCATGCTCGGCGATTCATCGAGCACCAGCAGAATATCCAGGCCGCGATTCAGATGGATACGCTCTTTCTCGGACACCGAAGGACCGGCCGCTGCAATCAGCAGGGCTATCAACCCTATCCAAAAAGCAAGCGTAGAGATGAACAGGGCAAAGCGTTCAATAAACCGGGCTTTCGGCAAGACTTCCTTCTGCCACACGGTAAAGGAGAAGGCGACATGGGTGCCGCGCTTCGGCCAGAGTAGGTTCAAATACAGCAGCGTCGGGACCAATGCCAGGAGAATTAAAAGTGCAGGGGATTCAAAGGTGATCATTTTTTCCGTTTACCCCGCTTCTGTTTTTTTCTCTTTTCAGCTTCCCGGGTTTGGCCCTCTACATACACCTCGATATTCTTGGCCGCCGAGACTACCATTTGCAGGTCCTCTTCCCGCTGCTTCTTGGAGGCATTTACCCCGCCGAACTTGATTTCATCACTCTGCTGCATCATCCGGGCCAAAGCGTTCACCTGCTCCTTGTTCTCCGCCGGAAAGGTATTCCACAACTGTTCCCGTAGTTCCGATGAGGTCGCGGTCATATAATCCTGTTTAGTCCGGGAAGAGAGGTAGCGCCGCAGCTCCTCCGACAGTACAATATAAAACCGCCGGCTGCTCATCTGCATCTGCTGCTCACCCAGCTCTTTCAGAGTTCGCATAAAACGCTTATGCGGCCGGCGGCCGCTGCGAATCGAAACAAAGCGCTTTACCGCCCGGGAAACCCGGCCGGCTGTACTCAGCACTACTACCGGCCCGAAAAACAGAATAAACACCGCCAGACCGATCGCCAACCGGGTTCCCGGCAGGTATACCTGCCCCTTTATTCCAAAGAATTCGAAATTCCGCTCCTGAAGGATCGATTTAGTATGCAGTTTTACTTCGCTGAGCACTATATCCCCGAGCTGCATGGTCGGAAGAGTGCGAGTTCCCGGAGCGTAAGTGGTAAAATCTATCTGCACCTCCCAGCGCGACCCCTCCTGTTCCAAGCGTACATCGTGGATATCGATCCAGTTAGCCACCGGAACCTCTTCGGGCGGCAGAATTCGCAGGCCCGGTTCAGGATAAAGAGTCAAACGCATCTCTACATTGTCCCCGACGTAGAAGTCGGGCGGCAGAAAAATGAGCTTCTCCACCTGCGCCCCTTCAACCGCAGCGGCCGGCACCCAGGCTGCCAGCAAGAACAGCAGACTCAGCAGAAGTGTGCGGACCGTCGGCTGTCCGGCCGGGCCGCGGCCGGCTGAAATCAAGCCGGCCGGGAGCAGGCGCAGCCCTCTGCACATTCGATTCAACCTCACCGTCTGCGTCTCCTCGACTCAAAAAACTGCATCAACTTC
>CAZAMY010000552.1:0-2357 GCA_964485995.1 uncultured Sediminispirochaeta sp. | reverse complement strand
ACGGCTCTCACCGCTCAAATCCCGCTGGGGCGCACCGGGCAACCGGAAGAAATCGCCTCTGCAGTCCTGTTTTTAGCCTCCGATGCAGCCGGCTACATCACGGGTCAGGCGTTGGTGGTTGACGGCGGACTTGCAATGTAATACCAGATAAACCGAGGAGATATCAATATGAGAAGAGTAGTTATTACCGGTACGGGGGTAGTCAGCCCTCTCGGTCATTCAATAGATTCAATGTGGAGAAATATCAGGGAAGGAAAATCGGGGATCGGGCCGATCACCCGGCTCGATCCCGAAGAGTATCCATCAAAAATCGCGGGCGAAGTGCGCGACTTCGATCCAACTGATTTCATGGATAAAAAGGACTCCCGTAAAATGGCGCTGTTCAGCCAGTATGGTGTTGCAGGTGCGGTACAGGCTATGCAGCAAGCCGGGCTTCATACCGCCTCCATCGATACTGATCGGGCTGGAGTGATACTGGGAAACGGTATCGGCGGTTTTGAAATAATTGAAGAGGGCCACCGGACCCTGTTTGATAAAGGTCCGCGGCGGGTTCCCCCCATGACTATTCCCAAGCTTATCAGCAATGAAGGCCCCGGTCATATTGCCATACAATATGGCTTCCACGGTCCATGCTATACTGTCACCACCGCATGCGCATCGGGCACCGATGCAATCGGTCAGGCGATGCGCGCCATCAAACACGGACAGACCGACATCATGATAACCGGCGGAACCGAGGCCTGTATTACTGGACTGGGAGTAGCCGGTTTCTGTGCACTCAAAGCCCTCTCTACGCAGTACAATGACACTCCGCAGATTGCCAGTCGTCCCTTTGACAAGAACCGTGACGGTTTTGTAATCGCCGAAGGTGCCGGAATTATGGTCTTGGAGGAACTCGAACATGCGAAAAAACGCGGAGCTCCCATTCTGGCCGAGGTCTCAGGATACGGGATGACCTGCGATGCCTATCATCTCACAGCACCTGATCCGGAGGGCAGTGGTGCCGCCAAGGCTATGCAGCTGGCACTGGACGAGGCCGGTATGAAGCCCGAGGATATCGACTATATAAATGCTCACGGAACCAGCACTCCGACCAACGACCCGATCGAAACGGCGGCAATCCGTAAGACCTTCGGAGACCACGCGTATAAGCTCAAGGTCTCTTCTACCAAGTCGATGACTGGGCACATGGTCGGGGCTGCCGGCGGCATCGAGGCAAGTATCAGTATGCGGTTGTTCCGCAACAGCTTCATTCCCGCCACCATCAATCTTGATGAGGCGGATGAAACCTGCGATCTGGATTATGTAGCCGGGAAGGGAATCGAGGCCAAAGTAAGGGCAGCCATTTCGAACTCCCTCGGTTTCGGCGGACACAACAGTGTTATCCTGATAAAGGAGTATTCGGAATGAGTGAAATGGAAAAACTGCTCCCCCACCGCGACCCGTTCCTGTTTGTCGATCGACTGGAGTCATACAACGACCAGCAGATCGTCGGGAAAAAGCTGTTTAACGAGGATATGTTCTTCTTCAGCGGGCACTTTCCCGGTTACCCGGTGGTGCCGGGAGTACTGCTGATAGAATCTATGGCCCAGTGCGGCGGTGCCGGAGTAAACGCCCAGGGGACCCTCGGTGATGCCCTCTTTTTCCTGGCAAGTGTTGAGAAGGCGAAGTTCCGGCGCCAGGTGAAACCCGGCGAAGAGGTTCGTTTTGTAATCGAAAACCTGCGAGTTACCCCCCGTACCCTGAAACAGAAGGGCAAGGCCTTTGTCGGCGAAGAACTGGCCGCCGAGGCGGAGTGGCTCTGTCTGGTAGACACATCACAGAAAAAGTAAAAGGAAGGTTCGCATGATATCACCTAAAATTCGCGGAGGAATCTGCATGAATGCACATCCAGCCGGGTGTGCTCGCGAAGTACAGCTGCAGAAAGAGTTTGTAGAGCAGATAGATTTTTCGGCCGAACCGGGCCCCGACACAGCCCCGCCCCGTCCGACCGGCTCGGGGGCCGCCGGAGAGAATGGTCCGAAAACGGTTCTGATTATCGGCGGTTCAACCGGCTATGGACTGGCCTCACGACTGGTCGGTGCATTCGGATATGGTGCCGAGACCGTGAGTGTCTCCTTTGAAAGGGAGGCTACTGATAAGCGCCCCGCCACTCCGGGCTGGTACAATACCCGGGCCTTCGACACCCTGGCCACAAAGGCCGGGCTGAAATCCTTCAGCTTCAATGCCGATGCCTTTGCCCATGAGACCAGGGATACAATCGGGGCTCTTCTGCAAGCGCGCGGACGCAAGGTTGACCTGCTGGTCTATAGTCTGGCCTCCGGAGTGCGCCCCGACCCCGACACCGGCCACATGTA
>CAZAMY010000551.1:0-2361 GCA_964485995.1 uncultured Sediminispirochaeta sp. | reverse complement strand
CGGGTGAGTATGCCCACACTCATCAGCGCAAGTGCCAGCCCGATAGCACTGCCGGCCTCGAAGCCCGCCGACGAAAGCCCCGCGAGGCCGGCGGCCATGCTTTCAAGCGAGAGAGTGCCGGTGAGCCGGTAGAGAATCCAGACTCCTATCAGGAAAAAGATAATACTCAATGAACTGATCAAGAGATAGCGAACCGCCGCCAGTCTCGAGTTCATACTGTGATCGTAACTAATCAGCAGAAAAGAGCTGAGTGAGAGTACCTCGAACCAGATGAACAAGTTGAAGATATCCCGGGTGCACAGGATTCCCTGCAGTGAAAACAGCGCCATAAAAAAGAAAAAGTAAAATACCGGACCGAACCGACGATACCGGCGGGTTGCCAGCCAGGCGGCCGTACCAATGAGAATATCCGTCAGGGTTGCTATCCAGGTGAGGCCGTCTATAGACAGCCGGATGCCGTAAGGTTCCATCCAGCCGCCGAGGTGATAGCTGAGCGGCTCTCCATAAAAGATCGCCGGTGCTGATACCGCCAGGGCGTACAGCGACCCCCCCAGCCAGATCAGAAACGAAACGCTTGTGTAGTAGTTGTTCTTGAGAAATTTACCGCTTAGACTGACTACCGCCGCAACTAATGGAGCACATAGGAGCAGCAGTACCGCAAGATCATTCTGCAGACTCATCCACCGATTCCTCGATTTCACAGACGTTCAGACTACCGCATGAGCGGTACAGCTTCACCGCCAGGATCAGGGCCACGGCCGTTACCGACAGTCCGACCACAATTGCAGTGAGCATCAGCGCCTGTGGAATAGGATCGACTACTAAGCCATCTCCGCTCTTCGTGAGGATCGGTGCTCGGGTTCCATCTATTCTGCCGGATAAAATGAAGAGAATGACTACCGTGCTGTTGAGAATGCTTAGGCCGATGATCTTGCGGATCAGCGACCGCCCTGCGAGAATTCCCCACAGCCCTATGCACATCAGCAGTATGACTAAGAGTTTATCCATGCTCGGGCTCCAGTGATTCACGAATGAGCAGCAGACTCAGCAGCCCGATTCCGGCCCCTACCTTAATGCCGATGGCCAGATTGAGAAAAAAGATGAACCAGGCGTGGGGGCGGGCGGTTGCGGGAAAGGGGTCGGCCAGAAAGTACCCGCTGGCCACAATGCCGCTGATTCCGATGAGAAACAACAGAATGAAACCGGCGGTCTCCCCGATGCTGAGCGAGAGATTCGACAACAGATCCTCCCTCCGCTCCGGCCGGCAGCCGAGGGCGGGCAAAATCAGTCCTGAAGCCAACACAACTCCGCCCTGAAATCCGCCGCCCGGAGAGAGGTGGCCGTTACTGATGAGGTAGCAGCCGAACAGCAGCACATACGGTGCGAGTTTGCGGGAGGCTACATCCAGCATGTCAGTTTTGGTACGCATACATCTCTCCTTTTACCAGATTAATGGGCCCGTGATAAAAAAAAGATAGAACCGGTGACGGCGCACAACAGCACTATAGTTTCGCCGAAGGTATCGAAGGCTCTGTATCCCAGATACACGGCACTCACCAGGTTTGAGGCGCCGGTATCACTATACCCGTTTTCAGCTATGAAATCACGCAGAAAATGGGGTCCTCCGGAGATCGGCGGCAGAACGAGATACAACACAACTCCTATTCCGGCCACCAGGGCTGCATCTATCAGTAGTTTGGGCGAGAAACTGATCAGGGTTCTGTCCGGCCCCTTTGTGGTGCTGGCCTGTACCGCCCATATAAATATGAGGGTAGTCATGCCGGCTCCCACGGCCGCTTCGGTAATCGCGACATCGGGAGCATGGCTTACATAGAACAGAAGGGATGAGAGAAAACTGAAAACCGACAGCGAGATTACCGAGACATATAAATCGTCGAACAGCACCGACAAGAGACCGGTCGCTGCAATCACCCACAGAAGACTGTTGATAAAAATCTCGGTCATTTCTGCCGCCTCCAGGGAACTATGCCCTGCTCCCAGGCGTAGCGGGCGATGATGTGGGTGGCCAGGGGGCTGGTAATAACGAAAAAGATGCTGATTGCCGCCACTTTGCCGGTAAAAGGGCTGATCCCGGACAGGAGCATGCTGGCAATCAGAATCGAGATGACCGAAGTGGTACTGCAGGTTGAGGAGGTTTGCAGGCGGGTGTATACATCCGGCGCATTCAGCAGCCCGATATGGCCGGCTATGGCAAAGAAGATACCCAGTACAAAGAAAACTACTGCAGCTATGCTCATCTTGTTCTGCTCCTTTTCGATAAATAGCGGGTAAGGGCCAGCACCCCCAGAAAGCCGAAAACGGCATACACCATGGCCACGTCCAGGTACACCGGCGAACCGG
>CAZAMY010000550.1:0-2361 GCA_964485995.1 uncultured Sediminispirochaeta sp. | reverse complement strand
AAAAAAACCGCCGAGTAGGCTGCGGTTTCGCAGCGCTCGGCGGTTCATGTTTCTCGGGCCTGGGCCCTTTGGGCTTTTGGGCTTTTGGCCCGCAAGCTTCCTACCAGTTACCGGCGGGTGCGGCTTCCGCTTCCGCCTCCGCCTCCGCGATAGAGGATACGGACCTGTTTGTAGAGTCCGTCGCCCTCGCTCTTGGTTTCGATTTCTTTCATGTCGTTGAGGGTGGTGTGCACCAGGCGGCGTTCGAAGGGGTTCATCGGCTCTAGCAGCCGGGAACGCCGCGATTTGCGCACCTGCGATGCGGTGCGGCGGGCGTTCTTGATGATGCTTTCCTCGTGGCGGCTGCGGTAGTTTTCCGCATCCACGACCACGCGGCGCCCTTCGTCCAGGCGGCCGGCATAGATGTTGGCCAGCAGCTGCAGCGAATCGAGGTTCTTGCCCTTCTTTCCGATCAGAATACCGGAGTGCTCGGAGTCGATGTTGAAGCCGACTTTATTCGGCTCACGGTAGGCGATGTTGGCCCGTCCGGGATAGCCCATTTTCTTGGTGACCGTTTCAATAAACTCGATCAGCTTCTTTTCGAACTCGTCCTGCGGCGTAGGGTCGGCTGCGGGGGTTGGGCGGCTGTGCGCTCGCTCGTCTGTGTCGCGGCCGGCCGGCGCGCGGTCGGCTGCGGGTACACGCTCCTGATCGACGAAGCGGTCGACGATTCCCTCGCTGCGGCTGTATCCGCCGCGGCCGCGACCCGGCACTTTACCGGAGTCCTTGCCCAGGCCAAAGGCGATTTGACTGTCGTCTTCACCTTTGGCGCCGGCGGCCTGCCCGTCGTCTTCAATGTATACGCGGATTTTCACATTGCCTTTACGGAACAGTCCGCCCCGGTTTGATTCCATGATTTCTACGTCAAATTGTTCGCGGTCGAGGTTTAGTTCGGCTACTGCGTTGTCGATCGCCTCCTTTTCTGACTTACCTTCGAATTCTTTTATCATATGTTTCTCCTTAAAAGGAACTATTTCTCTTTACTTGCGCTTCTTACCTCCGCCTTTGCCGCCACCCTTTCCGCGGGGTGCGGTTTTGCTTCCGCCCTTGGAGGGGCTGTTTTTAGCGGGTTTAGAAGCGGGTTTGGCGGCGGCGCCGCCGGCGGATTTGCCGCCTTTTACCGGGGGCCCAGCGGAGCTTCCGCTTGGTGCGGCCGCCGCCTCTGCTGCTTCCACTTTTTTGCGGTGCTTTCCAATAGCCTTCTGCTGAACCATGGTCAGGAAGTTAGTGATAATCCAGTAGACCAGCAGCCCCGAGGGTGCATTGTACAGTACGAAAAACAGGAAGACCGGCATTCCGTAGGTCATCATCTTCATGCTGCTCTGGTTGGCACCGGCGGTCGGGGTCTGCATAAGCTTACTCGACAGGAACATGGTACCGGCAAATAGAATCGGCAGCAGCCGAATATCGGACCAGCCTATCAGAGGTATCTGAAAGGGAAGGCTGAAAATGGACTCTGGGCTCGAGAGGTCGCTGATCCAGCCCGGAATAAAGGTGGCCCCGCGCAGGTCGAAGTGCTTGTTCAGCAGTCCGTACAGCGCGATAAAGATGGGCATCTGCAGCAGCAGCGGCAGACATCCGCCCAGCGGATTGACCCCTTCGGTTTTGTAGAGGCTGGCCATTTCGGCGTTCATTTTCTGCGGGTTGTCTTTGTACTTCTCCCGCAGCTCGGTTATTTTCGGATTGAGGGCCTGCATCTTGCTGGTCGACTCGTAACTCTTGTGCGTGATGGGATACAAAATCAGTTTTATTGCCAGCGTCAGCATGATGATGGCAACTCCCCAGTTGGGGATAATTGAGTGGAAAAGCACCAGCAATTTCTTCAGGATCCACTCCAGCCAGCCCAGGATGGAGCCGGTGTCCATCACCTCTTCCAGATGCAATCCAGAGGTGTTGAATGCGTTTTCTTCCGGATCGTTATAGTTGGACAGTTCGCGGGCCAGTTTCGGTCCCACATAGAACTGGAATACGTCTTCGTTTTTGCTGCTCTTGATGAGCGGTCGCGAAAAGAACAGCCGACTGGGCAAATCCATACCCTCGACCGGTTTCTGGCTGAACAGGACATCGTACTTGGTGGCATCGGGAATTCCGATGACGGTAAAGTACTTGCCCAACAGCGCGGCCCAGCTGAGCCGCTCGGTAATCAGCTCATCGCCGTCTTTCAGGCGGTGCTTATCGCGATCGCCGTCGGCATAGCTGTAATAGCGCCGGTATTCATAGCGGCCGTCCAGCTCCTCGAAATCCGGACCGATCTGCGGTCCGTAGGCCAGGGTATACGCATAGCCGCCAAAATCGAGGGGCGGATATTCGTTTACACTGTTT
>CAZAMY010000549.1:0-2365 GCA_964485995.1 uncultured Sediminispirochaeta sp. | reverse complement strand
TTCCTCTTCAACATCGACCCGGCCGAGCAGCTGCCGGTGGCCATTATGACCTCACCGGCGGGGGGCGAATATCTGCAGGCCAATTTCTCCCGGCCGGTGCACATATATGACGGCTCAGCCAGCCGGGCCGCCATTCTGCGCGACCTCGATCCGGGGTCGGGAGTGCTGCCGGTCATCACCACCGGCAGCGAAAACCGGCCTGATACCCACAGCTTTCTCGCGTTGGTGCGTCGATTGGGGCTGCAGCTGGTGCTGGTCGAATCGCCCAGCTACACCAGCCACCTGATGCAGCTCGGCTGCATGGACGAAGCCTTTGTTAACTACTCGATGATCTATGCCGGCGGGCTGCACAGCCCCGGTCGCGGACTTCCATTTACCCACAACTCGCATCCGCACGTGAAACTGCAGGCCTTGGCGCTGCACTCTGCCAGTTTTATCTACACCCGCCAGCGGCTCTACTACGGGATCGGGGAGGACTAATATATGAATGGGAAAAAAATAGACTTACTGGTGCGCGGAGCGTACCTGATTACCATGGACAGCGAAAAGAGCATCATCCCCGACGCAGCATTGGCGGTTGATGGACTTACAATTTTAAAGATCGGGCCTACTCGCCAACTCGACGACCTGTATTCACCAGCCAAAACCATCGATGCGCACGGAAAGTTTCTGTTCCCCGGCATGGTGACCACCCATACCCACCTCTTTCAGACTGTACTGAAGGGGCTCGGCCGGGACAAACCGCTTTTCGACTGGCTGGACAGCTCGGTACGGCGGGCCTACCACCTGTTCGATGAACAGACCATTTACTATGCTGCCCTGGTCGGCCTGATCGAGGCGGCCCGCAGCGGTGTGACCACTGTCACCGACTTTCAGTACTGCCACCCGCAGCCCGGCCTCGACTACCAGGTGGTCAAAGCCTATGAAGCGCTGGGGATGCGCGGGGTGTTGAGCAAGGCGCGCTGCGATGTCTCCGGTTTTCCGGATGAAATCCGGCCGGCATACGTCGAGAGCGAAGACGATTTCTTCCGCGAAACCGAGCAGATGTGCCGCGACTTGGCCGAACACCCGCTGGTGTCGATGTCTTTGGCGCCCGGAATCATCTGGGACCTCAGCCGCGACGGCTACCTGCGCACCCGCGACCTGGCCAACCGCCATTCAATTCCCATTACCATGCACCTCAACGAGACTGCCGACGACGATGAGTTTTCACAACGCAACTACGGAAAAACTACTATCGAGTTTCTGGATGAGTGCGGGGTTCTCGGCCCGGACTTCACAGCGGTTCATGCGGTGCATATGAGCGAGAAGGCTATCGCCACCTTCCGGGAACGCGGGGTGAATGTGTGCCACTGTCCCGTCAGCAATATGATCTTGGCCTCCGGGGTTGCCCCGGTGCGGGAGTACCTGCGCCGCGGTATTTCGGTCAGCTTGGCCAGCGACGGGGCGGCCAGCAACGACACTCAAAATATGCTGGAGGTGCTCAAGCTCACCGCCCTCCTGCAGAAGGTGCACAGCGGGGATGCGGCGGCCGTTTCGGCGGCTGAAGTACTTGAGATGGCCACCCTCGGCGGAGCCCGGGCCCTGCAGATGCAGGACCGCATCGGCAGCCTGGAGGAAGGCAAGCAGGCCGACTTTTTCATCTTCAATCCGCTGATAGCCACCTCGGTACCCGCTCTCGACCCGGTTACCAGCCTGGTGTACTCATCGGTTCCCGCCAATATCGAAACTACGGTGGTGGCCGGAAAACCGGTGTTGGAGAACAATAGAATCTGTAATATCGACGAGCTGGAGGTTCTGCAGACGGCCAGCCGCCTGGCGCGCCAGTTGGCCCGGCGGGCCGGGCTCGGTAATACCCAGTGGAACCAATCCGTCAGAGGGGAGTAAACATGCGCTTCGAAGAGAGAGTAGTAATAATTACCGGTGCCAGCCAGGGGCTGGGCGTCGGGTATGCACGGGAGTTTCTCAAAGAGGGAGCCCGCGTCGCCCTGGTGGCCCGGCGCGCCGGAAGGTTGGAGCAGGTGGCTGCGGACTTAGCGGCGGAGCTTGCCCCGGAACTCCAGAGCGATGATACCGCGCAGCGCATACTGCCGGTAGCCTGCGATGTGAGCAGCGAAGAGCAGGTACAGACTATGGTGCGGAGAGTGCGGGAGACATTCGGCACGGTGGATGTGCTGATCAACAATGCCGCCCTGCACATATCCAAACAGGTAGTGGAGACCAGCAAGGCGGAGTGGGACCGGCAGATCGGGGTAAACCTGACCGGCACCTTCCTGTGTACCCGCGAGGTGCTGCCGCTGATGATCGAAAAGCGTTACGGAAAAATCGTCAACATCTCTTCGGCGGCGGCTAAGCACTTCTTTCC
>CAZAMY010000548.1:0-2367 GCA_964485995.1 uncultured Sediminispirochaeta sp. | reverse complement strand
CGAAGATCTCAAGATCGATGTATTCCGTTCTTCCGGCCCCGGCGGCCAGAGTGTAAATACCACCGATTCGGCGGTCCGCATTACCCACCTGCCCACCGGAACAGTCGTCACCTGTCAGGATGAGAAGTCACAGCACAAGAATAAGGCCAAAGCGCTGCGGGTGCTGCGGGCCCGCCTGTACGAAGAGGAAGAGAACAAGCGCCGTGAAGAGCGGGCTGAGGCTAGAAAAAGCCAAGTTGGTTCCGGAGACAGATCAGAGCGTATCCGAACCTACAACTATCCACAAAACCGCGTAACCGACCACCGCATAAACCTCACAATCCACAAGCTCGATCAGGTTATGCAGGGAGATCTCAATGAGATTATTGATAATCTCAAGTATTCTGCCCGCCAGGAGTACCTAAAAGAGGTAGAATGACCACAGTACGTGCAGCCCTGGTGGAGGGGACACGCCGTCTGGCTGAGGTAGAAACGCCCTTTCTGGATGCCGCGTTGCTTCTGTCCCATGCTCTCGGTGTAAGTAAAGAAAAGCTCTTGGCCTCATACCCGGACGCAATGCCGCCTTCAGCAGTGAACGAGTTCAACAACTACCTCACCAAGCGTCTGGCCGGATATCCGGTAAGCTACATACGCAGGAAAAAGGAGTTTTTCGGTCTGCCCTTTTATGTAGATGAAAGGGTGTTGGTTCCCAGGCCGGATACAGAGACACTAATAGAGAAGGTTCTGCAGCATACTGAAGGCATGGATCCCGCTCTGCGCGTGTTGGATATAGGCACCGGCAGCGGATGCATCGCCATTACCTTAAAACATCTGAAACCGCACTTACAGGTGACTGCCGCGGATCTGTCCACATCGGCGCTGAAGGTGTGCGAAATCAACAGCCGGCACCTGCTGAATGAACCGCTGCAGATGATAGAGAGCGATCTGTTTTCACATATCGATGGAACCTTCGATGTCATCGTGTCCAATCCGCCTTACCTCACGAGGAGTGAAGTTGCCGAAATGCAGACCAGACATTGGCCCGAGCCCGTGTCAGCCCTTGACGGAGGAGTGGACGGACTTGACACCATTCGTATACTTATTAATGAGGGCTACGATTACTTGCCACGCGACGGGGTCATGTTTCTCGAAGCCGGGATTAACCAGATCCAGGCTATTGAAAAGCTATTTAAAGCCCGCGGATACGGGCAGGTTGCCGCGTATCCCGATTTGAGCGGAAGGAATCGTGTGGTGAGCGGTAGAAAGGTATATGCTGAATAGAATTGAGAAGTTCAAACAGAAGTTAAATCGATACACGGACAAGGAGCGGGAACACATCACCGATGCTGCCCACTGGGCCAAAGAGCTGCACAGTGAACAGCAACGGGCCAGCGGCGAACCTTACTTCATTCATCCTCTGCAGGTCGCCGAGATTTTGGTTGATATGCAGTTGGACAGCGAGGCTGTCATTGCGGCCCTCCTCCATGATATTCTCGAAGATACTGATATAACCGAAAATGATCTAAAACGGCGCTTTGGCCGGCAGGTCAGCGCTCTGGTTGACGGTGTTACGAAGATTTCGATCGTAAAAGCCAAGAGTAAAAGCGTTCAGGAATCGGAAACAATCCGTAAGATGCTGTTCGCTATGACCAAGGATATCCGGGTCATCATCATCAAGCTGGCAGATAAGTTTCACAACATGAGCACCCTCGAATACCTCCCAAAGGAGAAACGTAAATCGATTGCCAGCGAATGCCTCGATATTTATGCTCCCCTGGCAGACCGGCTCGGTATTTCCTGGATGAAGACCGGTCTGGAAGATTTATCGCTGCGGGAGCTGAACCCCGAAGCCTACAGCTACATTAAAAAATATCTCTCGACTAAGAAGCTGGAGAGATCGAACTTTCTGAAGAATATTGAACGACAGATTTACATGGCAGCTAAACAGGAAGACATCGATATCACCGTTTCTACCCGTTCAAAGCACTACTACTCCATCTACCAGAAGATGAAACGACGGGGTAAGGATATCAACGAGATCTACGATATACTCGGCATCCGGGTGCTGTGCAATAACAGCAATGAGTGCTACACCCTGCTTGGTGTGGTACACAAGCTCTGGCCGCCTATCGAGGGACGCTTCAAAGACTACATTGCCATGCCGAAAGCAAACCATTATCAGAGTCTGCATACCACGGTGATGAGCAATGAGGGGCGTCTACTCGAAATACAGGTCCGCACGTATGAAATGCACCAAACCGCTGAGTACGGAGTTGCAGCCCACTGGGCCTATAAACGGGAGTTTTCCGGCGGCCGTTTGAAGCCCGAAGAGTTGCCGATTATCAACAAGCTGAAGCAGTGGGACCGTAAGGCGAACTCCGGTAACTT
>CAZAMY010000547.1:0-2368 GCA_964485995.1 uncultured Sediminispirochaeta sp. | reverse complement strand
ATGTCCGGGTGGACGTTTCCCTACTGCAGCGGGATCGAGCTCACCGGAAACGCACTCCGGCTGGCGGTGGGCCAGCGGCCGGACTCGCTGACGCCTGCCAGACAGTGGGTGTCGGCCGAACGGGCCTTTATTTCGATTCCGGGAGTAGTAAAGCGGGTGGAACAGGCCAGAGAAGCAGGTTCTACTCCCTGGATCGAAGAGATGTTTATACGGGTAGCAGAGGGTGATGAAACCGACTTCCCCACCAATAATGTTGAGAAGAGTGGAAATTTTATAAGCGCTGCACCGACTCGTGATGAGGCTGTTCAAGCGGCCGAGGATGCCTGCCGAGAGGTGTTCGTTCGCCTCGAGCCGAACAATGATCGTACCCGGCGTTTTCTGTTCGGTGAGAAGGAAGTCTGGATTCCCGAGGCCTTTACCCTGGAGAATCCGGAGAATGTGCAGGTTCTCCAGTCCATGGCGAGCTTCAGCGACTATCGTGACAGCTACACTCGTCTCCAAGCAGATCAAGGTCTCAAAATTGCCGTTCAGGGGCTACCGGATATCGAATCCGAATCTGGCTGTGACTGGCACGGAACCCCTTTTTCTGCGGCCTTGCAGAAAGTGTGTGCTCTGAGCGATGCGGCGGTTGCGAAGGATAGCGAATCTGCCGATATTATTATAGGATCGGTTTTTTGGCATACCTTCCTGCGTGGGGGTATTCAAGCTGCGGTGTGGCTGGTCGACAGTATCCGCCACGCTGCTCACTGTGGAGAACCGGTTGAGACTGTTTTTACGGAGCCGAACGCGAATGCAGCTGATGAGTTTGCATAAAAACTCGATTTCTATATCGATGATTATCTGGGTTTTCCTGCTGATCGTGCCGGCAGAGCTCCGGAGCGAGCCCGGCGTCCCTTTACAGGAGATCCGCAGTAAGACCGGTGCCCGCCTGCAGTGGGACCCGATGCGGCAGATGGGAAGCCTGGAGAAGGGCGATACGAGTCTGGTGTACCGGCTCGACTCTCCGTTTTTGGTGGTAAATTACGATGCTTTCAGATCGATTGTCCCGCCTGCGCGGGGTGAGCGGGGGGATATCTGGTTTTCGGAGGAAGATGCCTCCTACCTCATCGATACACTGGGTCTCAAATCGGCCCAGGAGAACCAACACTACATTTCGACCATCATCATCGATGCCGGACACGGGGGTAAGGACAGCGGCGCGGTCGGCAGGTTTTCTGAAGGCGATAAGCCGGTTGTTATTATGGAGAAAGATCTGGTGTTGGCGGTTGCCAGACAGCTGTCGGCGCGTCTGCGGTTCAAATATCCGGAAAAGAATGTGGTGCTCACTCGGGATGAGGATGTGTATCTTACACTGGAGGAGCGTACTCAGATTGCCAACGAAATCGAATTAGGCGAACGGGAGGCCATGATCTTTATCTCCATTCACGCCAACGCCTCTCTCAATAGTAAAGCCGAGGGCTTCGAAGTGTGGTATCTTCCGCCGGACTACCGGCGAAAACTGATTGACCCGGCTACCCTGGACGAGTCGGCCCGGGAGGTAGCTCCCATCCTCAATACCATGCTCGAAGAGGAGTATACCGTCGAGAGTATACTTCTGGCCCAGAATATCCTGAATGGTCTGGACAGTTCCCTCGGAAACGAACATGTGAACCGTGGACTGAAGGAAGAGACCTGGTTTGTGGTGAGAAATGCCAAGATGCCGTCGGTTCTAGTGGAAATGGGTTTCGTCACCAATCGGGAAGAAGCTTTGCAAATGCGCACCAGCAATCACTTGAAGAAGATTACCGATGGCATCTATAATGGCGTGCACGGATTTATCGAACATTTCGAAAATACCTCCGTCAGGGAGTAATTGGTGAAAAACCTCGATCGAATAACGATTATACTATTAGGAGTTCTGGCTTTGAGTCTGGCCGTCTCTCTGCTGCTGTTCCTCCTGCACGGGACCGATACGCAGAGACAGGTTCTGTTTTTCCCGGAGTATCGCTCTTCTGAGTGCTCGGGAGAGGAACGCCGACTGCCGACCAAGGCAACCACTGAAAAAGAGATAGAGCTGCTGGTAAAAGAGATTCTGCTAGGTCCATTCGATGTCAACTTTGTTGCGGTTCTGCCGCAAGAGACTTCTATTCGCACTGTAATGCTGCGGAATAAGAAGTTGTATTTAGATTTTTCTGTAGATGTGGTGTTTCAGGAGAGTGAGTCGCGCTTGTCTTTCGAGGAGGCGTTGAACTGTGTACACAAGAGCATAGTCTTCAATTATCCGCAAATCGACCGAATTGTCTTCACTGTGAACGGTGAACAGCCAAAATTCACCGAGAGTAAATCGTGAAACTGAAAAAAAAAGAAAAATCGTTGACAAACTAAATTG
>CAZAMY010000546.1:0-2396 GCA_964485995.1 uncultured Sediminispirochaeta sp. | reverse complement strand
CGGGCGGTATTGCTGTCATAGTAGCGAATTATTTCATTACTCACTATACTTCTTATAAAGGAGGAATGGTGCAGGCGCAAGGGAGACACACGAATTTTCTGCTATTGCTGAGCGGTCAGTTGGTTTCTAAGCTGGGATCGAGCGTATATCTGGTGGCAGTCATACTGTTTATAAAACAGCTCACCGGCAGCCCCGGCGCGTTGGGGCTGTTTCAGTTCATTGCATATCTGCCGATTGTAGCGCTCACACCAATCGGCGGAATTTGGGCCGATTCCGCCTATAAAAAGCAACTGATAGTCGGGGCTGATATCCTGCGGGGAGCTGTAATGATCCTGCTGGGGATAGCAGCTTTGCGGGGAAACCTCACATTCCCCCTGCTCTTGGCCGGAACATTTCTCGTCTCCACCTGCACAGCCCTGTTTCTACCAGCCGCCCATGCCCTCTTCCCGGAAATAGTACCGGCACAGAAAATCAAATCGCTGAACTCAATAAAAAGCACATCTCTGCTCACTGCCAATTTTGCCGGCACCTCCCTGGGAGGCACAGCCTTCGCCCTTCTCGGCCCGGCGGCACTCTTTCTGGCAAATGGAATCTCATTCAGCCTGTCAGCAATTCCCGAGGCCTGCATCAAATACCGCCCGCCGGCGGCCAAGCAATTACCTTCACTCACCCGCTTCCGTCCTCGGATAAAACTTCAAATCAGAGAACTGCGCACCTACATTCGCAGCAACCCCGGCCTCAGCCCGCTGCTGATCTCCTACAGCTTCGTAAACAGTCTATATCCGCCGGTGATACTGGCCCTGCCCTTCCTGCTGGAGCAGCGGTACGGATTCGGGCCCCATCTATTTGGAATCGCTTTAGCCCTGCTGCTGGCCGGAGGTGGTGCCGGGGCGCTTTTATACGGTTTTTTACCGGGTCGCCAGCAATACAATCGCAGTCTGCTGTCATCAGCTTTGGCCTTACTGGCACTTCTGCTGATACTTCTATGGCCCCTGGCTACTCCGGTGTACATGTGGACTGCACTGCCGGCCGCCGGCGCCGCAATCGGAGTAGTGCATCAAATCATTACCACCTCGCTATACCGCCATATTCACCCCTCAGCCCGGGGAAAAATATTCGGCATTATGGAATCGATGGCCTCCTTTTCTGTTCCCCTCGCGTATGCAGCGGCGGGCGTACTGATTGAAATCTTCCTCGGGAGTTTACCGCTTTTCTTTGCGGTGATGGGTACTGCGGTAGGGTTGTCGGTAGCGGCAATCCATTTTTTCAGCAGAATTGGGGAGTTTATCTCTAAAGAACGCCTTTATCCGGCAGATGACACCGAAAATTCGTAAACTATTCCGAATTTTTTTCAGTATACCAAACAAAAACTAGTTACAATTCCTTTTTCCTTTGTTACACTGGCGACCGCAAAATCAACAACATCTATTAGAAGGAGTACGAAGTGCAGGATAATCAGAGTTCTCACACATTCAAACCATTTATTCCTGCGAGTGAATCGAAGCCGGAACTCACCTTACTGGCCATTGTCATAGGTGCATTGATGGCAGTTGTCTTTGGTGCAGCCAATGCCTATATTGGCCTGATAGTCGGTATGACCATTAGTGCTTCAATTCCGGCCGCGGTTATCTCGATGGGAATTATTCGCGGTGTTTTACGGCGCGAATCGATTCTGGAAAACAATATTGTGCAGACAATCGGTTCAGCCGGTGAATCATTGGCAGCCGGTGCCATTTTTACCCTGCCGGCCTTATACGTCTGGGCCAATACACTCGAAGGCTACACGATTCCGAGCCTCACAAAGGTAACGGTAATCGCCATCATCAGCGGTTTATTGGGTGTATTCCTCATGGTCCCGCTGCGGCGTGCGTTAATTGTAAAAGAGCACGGAACCCTGCCCTATCCGGAAGGTACCGCATGTTCTGAAGTATTGATCGCCGGAGAAAAGGGCGGCGCCAGTGCCAAAACCGTATTTACCGGACTGGGTATCGGCGCGCTTTACAAATTCGTCGCCGACGGCATTAAGCTTTTTAAGGGATCCATTGAATGGGAAATCCCCGGATACAAGGATGCCGCCATTGGCGCCAACACCTATCCGGCCCTGCTGGGTGTCGGATTCATCGTCGGTCCGCACATTGCCGCCTACATCTTTGCCGGTGGTGCCCTCGGCTGGCTGGTAGTCATTCCGATGATCAGCTATTTCGGCGGAGCATTGAGCGAAACCATCTACCCCGCATCCAGCCTTATCAGCGAACTGGGCTTCTGGGGCATCTGGGACAACTACATCCGCTACATCGGTGCCGGTGCGGTTGCATTCGGCGGTATCTTCTCTTTGATTAAGAACCTGCCGCTTATTTGGGACACTTTCAAGAAGGCTATGGGCGGCTTTTCTGCCG
>CAZAMY010000545.1:0-2400 GCA_964485995.1 uncultured Sediminispirochaeta sp. | reverse complement strand
GTAAGGTATACAGTAAAATCGAGAGAATTGCCGGTAACGTGATAACCGTTACCGCTGATAATGTACGCTATGACGACCTCGCTGTGGTCAGCAGTAAATACGGAGACTCTCTGGCAAATGTTATTCGTCTCGAAGGAGACAAGGTTGCACTGCAGGTATTCGCCGGCGGTCGCGGTATTTCTACTGGAGACGAGGTGCGCTTTCTGGGCCACTCTATGCAGGTCTCTTTTTCTGAAAACCTGCTGGGTCGAATCTTCAACGGAAGCGGTCGTCCGCGGGATAACGGCCCCGAGCTTACGGAAAACATGATTCCCATCGGCGGCCCGTCGGTTAATCCGGCCAAGCGTATCATCCCCCGTAACATGATTAGAACCGGCATACCGATGATCGACGTGTTCAACTCGCTGGTAGAAAGCCAGAAACTGCCGATCTTCTCCGTTTCCGGTGAGCCGTACAACCCTCTGCTGTCGCGCATCGCAATGCAGGCCGAAGTCGACATGATTATCCTCGGGGGTATGGGACTCAAATACGACGACTACCTCTTCTTCAAAAACGCACTGGAAGAGGGCGGGGCAATGAGCCGCACTATCTTCTTTGTGCACACCGCCTCAGACCCGGTAGTAGAGTGTCTGCTGGTGCCGGATATCTCCCTGGCGGTGGCCGAACGCTTTGCACTAGAAGGCAAGCGCGTACTGGTACTGCTGTCGGACATGACCAACTTTGCCGACGCAATGAAAGAGATCGCTATTACCATGGAACAGGTGCCTTCCAACCGCGGGTACCCCGGAGACCTCTACAGCCAGCTGGCCGCCCGCTATGAGAAAGCGGTCGATTTCGAAGGCTCCGGTTCCATTACAATTCTGGCGGCAACCACCATGCCTGGTGACGATGTAACCCATCCGATCCCCGATAATACCGGATACATCACCGAGGGGCAGTACTATCTGCGCAATGGGCGAATCGAGCCCTTCGGCTCGCTGAGCCGTCTTAAACAGATGGTCAATAAGAACACCCGTGAAGATCACCGGTCTCTTATGGACGGTATGATTCGTCTCTATGCAAACTACAAGGAATCGCTGGAAAAGAAATCCATGGGTTTCCGGATGACCGACTGGGACAATAAACTTCTCAAATACGGACAAATTTTCGAGGAACGGATGATGGATCTTTCGGTGAATATTCCGCTTGAACAGGCGCTGGACCGCGGCTGGGAGATTATGGCGGAGTGTTTTACTCCCGAAGAGACTGGTATGCGTACCGGACTGCTGAAGCAGTTCTGGCCGAACAAAGAGGATCTAAACTAACTTATGGCGAAGGTTAAGCTTACCAAGAACGAACTGAAAAAACAGAAAGACGCCCTCAAGCGTTTTCAACGCTACCTGCCGACCCTGATGCTGAAAAAACAGCAGTTGCAGATGGTTATCCGGCAGGTGGAGGCCAAGGTTCGTCAGATTGAGCAGGAACGCCGTACTCTAAATGAAGAACTCGAAAAGTGGATAGCCGTTTTCGGCGAAGATATCGGAATGGAAGAGCTCATCAAGGTCCAACGCATCGAGAGAGAAACCGGCAACATCGCCGGTGTAGATATTCCGGTATTCAAAAACCTTGAGTTCAAAGAGATCCCTTACGATTTGTTTATCAAGCCGCTGTGGACCGACAGGGGAATCGAAGCGATCAAACGGATTGCCGAGCTCGATGCACGTATTGAGGTATTAAAGCGTCAAATTGAGCTGTTAGGTGAAGAGTTACGGATAACTACCCAGCGGGTAAACCTGTTCGAGAAGGTAAAAATACCCGAAACTCAGGAGAATATCCGTAAGATTGAGATTTATCTAGGCGATCAGCAAACCGCGGCGGTAGTACGCGGCAAGATTGCCAAGAATAAGATCGAAAAGGTGAAATAGCCTATGATAGCAACAATGAAAAAAGCTTATCTGGTGGCGCAGGAGTCGAAACGTACTCAAACGCTCCAGCGGCTGCGGGATATCGGAGTTCTTCACCTTGAAGAGATACGCGGACAGAGCGAAGAGCTGGACGATCTTTATAAAAAAAGAGCTATGCTCGAACGGGCAAAGTTTATTCTCCCTGCCGAGGAAGAATCATCCGCAAAGCAAGCCGAAGAGCAGGGTATCTCGCATAAAGAGATTGAAGAGGCACTCGAAATTGCCAAACGGGTAGAGCAGCAGCAGGAACAGAAGAGCGGCCACCGTGAAGCGGCAGATAAACTCGAACGAGAAATGGAACGAATAGAGCCGTTAGGTGATTTTGACCCGAAAGATATCCTGGAGCTGCGTGAGAAGGGAGTACACATACATCTCTTTCTCGTTACCAAGGAAAAGCGCAGTAGCTTTCCCAGTGATATCACGCAATTCGAAGTTTTCACAGAAAAGTCCCGGTCGA
>CAZAMY010000544.1:0-2402 GCA_964485995.1 uncultured Sediminispirochaeta sp. | reverse complement strand
TATATGCAGGATGTGCTCGATTCCTGGGGTAGCGATACGCCCCCCCACATCGGTTTCTGTTTCTCCTATCCAACCGAAATAACACCAGAAAAGGATGGCCGGCTGCTCCATTTTTCCAAAGAGATCAATGCACATGAGGTCGAAGGCGAGCTCATCGGCACCAATCTTCGGCAAAGCCTCAAAAAACGCGGATATCCTGAGCCCGCCGGCATGGTATTGCTGAACGATACCGTAGCCACCCTGCTGGCCGGAAAGGCCGCTTCTACCGAGCGACCCTACAGCGCTTTTGTCGGCTTCATACTCGGGACCGGAACCAACAGCGCTTACCTCGAGAAAAACGAGAACATTACAAAACTGCCGGCATTGCCCTCAACCGGTTCCCAAATTATCAACATTGAATCCGGTGGATTCGACAAATTCCGGGGCGGGAGCATCGATCAAAACTTCGACCAAACAACTATAAAACCGGGCTCATACCGCTTCGAAAAAATGATATCCGGTGCCTACCTTGGCCCCCTCAGCAGCCGCGTATTGGAGGAGGCCCTAGAGGCAGAGCTGTTTTCAGATTCGGCAGCCAGTAAGATCAAGCAACTCTTGCCCCTTGATACCGTAACAGTGGACCGCTTTCTCCATAATCCATATGACAGCGAAAACAAACTTGCCATCGCCTGTGCCAGCCAGTCGGACCGTAGTATGTGTTTCACCCTGGTAGATACAATCTTAGAACGGGCGGCTAAATTGGCCGCAGTAAATCTCTCCGCAACCATCCTCAAAGGAGAGTCAGGACAGGACCCGTCCTATCCGGTTGCTATCTGTGCTGACGGAACCACTTTCTTTAAGTCGAAAGACCTCATGTTCAGAACTCGATACTATCTCAAAGAGTATCTGCAGGACCAGAAGGGAAGATATGTCGAGTTCATTCATAACGAAGACGCCCCCATCATAGGTGCCGCAGTAGCCGCGCTTTTAGACATATAGCGCCGGAACTACCACATTCAGAGTTCAGACTAGGATCTCACAATTCACCCGGATTTTGTTGCATTTCGTTGCAATAAAGTTGCACTCTTTACTCCGGTCTATTATAATACATAGTAAATTTCATATCCTGCGGGGACGAGTGTAAAAGGAGGCACTATGGCTAAACTTGATCCAACCAAGATGAAAGATTGGGAAATTGCAGCGGAAGCTGAAAAGTCTATGCATCGCATCTATGACATAGCGAGTAAATTCGGTATTCAGGAGGAGGAACTTCTTCCGTACGGCCATTATCTAGGCAAAGTAGATTATCGAAAGGTTCTGGACAGGGTCGGAGACCGGCCGAATGGCAAGTATATCGATGTTACCGCTATAACACCGACACCGCTTGGAGAGGGAAAAACAACCACTACGCTCGGACTCGTACAGGGTCTCGGGGCGATCGGTAAAAGCGTATCGGGGGCTATCCGACAACCTTCCGGCGGACCTACATTCAACATCAAGGGCTCAGCAGCCGGCGGGGGATTAGCTCAGGCAGTACCGCTTACCGATTTCAGTCTGGGACTTACCGGCGATATCGACGCCATTACCAATGCCCACAACCTCGGCATGGTGGCGCTTACCTCTAGAATGCAGCATGAGTTCAACTACGGCGACAAAACCCTGGAGAAAAAGAACCTCAAACGGCTGAATATAGATCCGTATAATCCTGCTGTAGGCTGGGTTATCGACTTTTCCGCCCAGGCATTGCGGGAAATTATCATCGGTATCGGCGGAAAGATGGACGGCTTCATGATGAAGTCGGGATTCCAGATTACCGTTTCATCGGAGCTCATGGCAATTCTCTCGGTGGCTCGTGATCTCAAGGACATGCGGGAGCGCATTGCGAAAATGGCGCTTGGATTCAACAAGAAAGGCGATCCGGTCACCGCTGCCGATCTTGAAGTCGACGGTGCGATGACCGCTCTCATGGTCAAAGCAATCAACCCGACGCTTATGCAGACGATCGAAGGACAGCCGATGCTGGTTCATGCCGGTCCGTTTGCCAACATCGCTATCGGCCAGTCTTCTATTATTGCCGACCGGGTCGGCCTCAAACTTGCCGATTACCATGTAACTGAAAGCGGCTTTGGTGCCGACATCGGGTTTGAGAAGTTCTGGAATCTGAAGGCCCGCTATTCCGGCTTAACCCCCGACGCCGCAGTTATTGTTGCAACCGTGCGTGCGCTCAAGATGCATGGCGGCGGCCCCAAAGTGGTTCCGGGCAAGCCTTTGGACGAGGTATACAGCCAGAAAAATGTAGAACTAGTCGAAAAGGGAACCGAGAACCTGGTGGCCCATATTGAGACAGTAAAGAAAAGCGGTGTTTCTCCGGTAGTATGTATCAACCATTTTTATACCGACAATGACGAAGAGATCGCCGCCAT
>CAZAMY010000543.1:0-2402 GCA_964485995.1 uncultured Sediminispirochaeta sp. | reverse complement strand
ATCTGCTGCAGTTCGTCATAGTAGGTCTGCCGAACATCGGGATCCACCTCGCCCCGAATACGCTCGATAAGCTCATCGATCCGGGAGTTGTCTATATGCGATTCGTTCCAGGGGCCTTCCGAGTGAAACGCCAGCATCAGCAGCATTGAGGGGTCTACCCGCACTCCCCAGCCGGTCAGCAGCATCGGGCCGTTCATCCAGTGCTGAGACAGGTAGATGTCTCTGGGAAATCCCTTGAGGTTGAGTTCTATACCTGCAGGAGCTGACAGCTCTTTGAGGGTCTGGGCAATATCGGTACCGTAGGGATGGTCTGAGGCGTAGAAAAAATCCACCGACAGTCCGTCGGGATACCCGGCTTCCGCCAGCAGTTCTTTCGCTCTGTCGATATCCCGGCCGCGGAAGGGAATGTCCTTGTACTGCGCCAGGGCGTTCACAATGGGAGTCTCGTTGTAGAAAATGGTCTCGCCGAGGGTACCCTGACACGCTTTGGCCAGAATTTCCGGATCCATAGTGTATTTGAAGGCCAGTCTTACCCGGTTGTCGGAAAAGGGTTCCCGGTCATCTGCCAGGGCGATAAAGCGGGACTCCTGGTAGGGAGAAACCACTTTGAATCCGTCCATACTTTCAAGACGTTTTTTGATGATGGGGGAAATCTGGGGAACGATATCCACCTCGCCCGCCTCGAGCAGAGAGACACTGGAATCGATATCGGGAACAAAGTAGATTCTCAGCTCATCGGCCTTCGGCAGCCCCTCTGCCCAATAGTCGCTGTTTTTGACCAGCAGGGCCGATTCTTTGGGAACGAGCTGTTCGAGTTTGAAGGGTCCGGTTCCCATGGGTGCCGACTCTCCCTTCGAAGCGTAATCGTATTCTGAAGAAAGAATTGCCATGTTGTAGTCGGTAAAAATAAAGTTGAAGGTAGGCGCGGCCTCTTTAAGGGTGATTACAACTGTATGATCGTCAGGGGTCTCAATTTTCTCGAGGTTTTCGAAGTCCTGCGCTTTCAAATGTCCGAGATCTGGATCTTGGGTCCTCTCAAGGGTGAACTTCACATCGGCGGAGGTAAAATCGCTGCCGTCGTGAAATGTTACTCCCTTTCTCAGTTTGAAAGTCCACACTTTACCTTCGGGGCTGCTCCACTCGGTAGCCAGTGAGGGAACCAGCTCACCGGTATTCGCATCCATTTCGATCAGATAATCATATATTGAGCCGTTCAGAGAGAAGGCCTGCCCATCCCATGCCCCGGGGGTAATCAGGTTGGGTACCTGTTCGGCCACCTTAATTGTCATTTTGTCTTCTGTCTCCTGAGCGCCCCCCGCAAAAACCATTGCGGCGGCCAGCAGGAAAACTGCGCATAGCATTATGCTTTTTTTCATCGCTTTCTCCTTATTTTGATAGTATTTGGAATACTGTTTCATCTATTATATTTACAACACTAAAATAGTGCAAGCATTTTCTTCAATGTCGAAGCATTATTTTTATTTCCCTATATAAGTTACTTTTGTTAATATATTGTTATTTTGTTTTTATATAAATAGTTATGTAGCTTAAACCATAAATTTCTTACACATAAATAGTGATAACTAAAAATTATAGCTCTATATAATAACTGACAGAAATTTCTGGGAGCTCACCCACTGGAAATTTATATACGCTTCTCTGCGCAGCCGGTTACGCCTGGTGTTCCGCTGTCAGGAGAGGTGTGGATTTCTTCTTTTTAGAAGCTTCTGGATAATTTCTTCAAGGAAAATAAAAAAGAGGGTTCGAGATTTTTCATATGGTTTCAGCTGCGAGGGCTGCGGATCCGGAGAAAGCCAGAAAATCCGATCGCACTGATTGAAAAGTTCGGTATTATACTCCTCCGCGATAATGGCCACGGTACCGCCGTTCTTACTGCAGGAGCTGTACACGGGTTGAAAGGAGTGGAAGCGTCCGGTTTCCGTGAGAATCAACAGAAGGGTCGCATCATCGACCATATTATCGATGGCAACCTCATCCGAAATTGCGAGAACCATTTTATCGGAACAGTTTCGAAACCGGTATTCGAAGTACTGTGCACAGAGCATGGAAGGGCCGTACCCGAAGAGAATAACCTTCTGATGCGTATCGATGAGCGCCAGCAGCTCCTCAACCAGAGCCGGGTCAAAGGCATCGATAAAAGTCCTCACCCGCTTCAGTTCGCCGGACTGTTCGCAGCGCTCGATCTCCCGGCCGTACAAAAAATCGAGGTACTGCTTATAGTTTTTAAACCCCAGCTTTTTCACGAATTTGGAAATTTTCGAAACCGAGCACTGGCACAGTTCCGCCGCCTCGTGTATTCGCATTGTTTCCCTGTTCTCGCTGAATTGCATCAGCTGTTCGTGAATTCGTTTTTCCAGGGGATTCAGGCTGCTTACATCTAT
>CAZAMY010000542.1:0-2404 GCA_964485995.1 uncultured Sediminispirochaeta sp. | reverse complement strand
GATCGGTGATAAAGCGGTTGTCTGGGGTACCCGACGCACTGGCCATAGGTTCGACAATCAGGCCGTCAATCCCCTGATTCAGCATACGTCGGATTGATTCTCTTTCCTTTTCAGGATCGTAGTTCCCGTTGGCCAGGATCATCGTATATCCGCCGCGGTACAACCCATCCTCTACACCATGAATCAGCTCCGGATAAATTGTATACATCAGGGAGCTGTTGATTATGCCGATCGCCTGCGCGGAGGGAGTATCTTCGGCATCACCGAGAAACACCGTACCCCGTCCGGGGGTTCGTTCAATACGGTACTTCTTCGACAGCTGTTCGAGGGCGTGTCGAATTGTATTTCTGCTGACGTCTAAGGTGCGGGAGAGCTCTAGCTCACCTGGAAGGACTTCACCCGGCGAAACTGATCCGTCGAGAATAAGCCGTTCTATGTAATCACTCACTTTCTGATGTTTGGTTGCCATGCACTACACTATATCAGAAGGAACAAATGAATGCAATTGTTTAAACAAATAGAAAAAACTATAGGTTGTTTTAGACTAGACCGACTAGTCAGCTTATACTGATATAAACGGAGGGATGCATGCGAGCATGGTTGCTGCAGATTGATCGCTCCCAGGATACCGGGCGGATCCTGAGTTTTGATGAGGCGACGGCCTTGCAGCATAACGCTCTGCTGGCCACCCGGAATGTAGACGACTTCCGCGGTACAGGAGTTGAGATTCTCAACCCTTGGGAGGGCTGAAGCGGCGGCGGATACTGGCCGGCTACCGCCTCTGGCCAAAGGGCGGGCGCTCGAGCGGTGCGAGAGTGTCCGGGCGGCCTCGGCTGTCTATGGAATTGAATTTTTTATCATTTAAAGTGCGGGGGCCGATTCAGACCGGCACGTAGCGGACCTTGTTGCCGCAGTAGTTGAGGAATTTGGTGAAATCGGAGGTGGTGATGGTGAGGGTGGCGGTGTTGATGTTGGGGTGAAAGCTGATGTGGTCGTGCTGCAGGAGGTCGCGGTCGATGATGACTTCTACGTGGCGGCTGGTGTCGTTGATGAGGCCGAAACCGGACACAGAGCCGGGGGTGAGGCCGAGGTACTTTTCGAGGCGGCGCTCCGAGGCGAAGCTGAGGCGGCTGGATCCGATTTCATGCTGGAGGCGTTTCAGGTCGATCTGTTTGGAGTGGTCGACGATGACCAAGTAGTGGCGCTTGCCCTTGTCGTTGCGCAGAAACAGATTTTTTGGGTGGGCGCCGCGGATGTCCTGCCAGTGTTCGACGGCTTCGTCGACGGTGAAGACGGCCGGATGAGAGTGCAGCTGGTAATCTATTCCGAGCTCCTCGAGCACGTTAAAGACCTTATGTTCTTTTTCCATTCTTCTTCCCCGTTTTGCTGACGTTCCCGAACAGGATATCCTCTGCCGGCCATTCTGGCAAGGCTTTTGCCCGGCTCCGCCTTCGCGGTAGGCGTCTGGATGGAGGCTTCGTATAAAAAATATGGAACATAGTTCAATATAATGAAACATACCGTATCGTGGAATTAAATTCTGAAAAACAAACAATTTTCTTGACAGCTGTTGAATCCCGATTTATCCTCTAGTAATTATTTGAAGGAGGCCTCTATGAAAGGTATGAGAACATTGATGCTGGTACTGGTTGTACTGATCGGTATGAACGGACTGGTTTTTGCCGGTGGGCAGCAAGAAGCTGCTGAGCCTGCAGAAGGAGACGATGTTGTTAAGGTGGGAATCGTGGTACACGGGCAACCACCAGTGCGTTACTACATCGATGGAGATCCCATGAAGGGTCTGACTGGCTATGAAGTCGGAATTATTAAAAGCGTAGCTGACTGTATGGGCGTAGAAGTGGAGTTCTATGATGTATCATGGTCTGGACTGTTTGCCGGTCTGCTGTCAGAAAAATGGGACTGGGCTGCATCTTCAGTATTTATAACTTCTGAACGACAAGCAATGATGGATTTTTCCAATCCCTACCAAGAATCTGATATTGCCTTTCTGAAACCTGCCGGCTCTCAACTGGAATCATTTGAAGATTTAAAGGGAAAAAAACTTGGAGCTGACACCGGTTCCGGAGCACATAACTGGCTTACTGATAATCAGGACAAATACGGCCCTTATGAAATCTTAACTTACGACGGCATGTCTGAAGTTCAGCAGGATGTGGTCTCTGGGCGCCTCGACGGGGGCTTAGGTGACTCTCCGAACATGGAGTTCTTTGCTGCACAGTATCCTGAGGTAGAGATGGGACTTTACCTGGATAAGGGTTATATGATCGGTATTGCCTTCCGTCCTGGTGACCCCATGGTTGATGAGTTCAACGAGTGCTTGATGGAGCTCAAGAAATCTGGTAAAACCGCAGAACTGTACGAAGAATTCTTTGGTGCTCCTCCG
>CAZAMY010000541.1:0-2413 GCA_964485995.1 uncultured Sediminispirochaeta sp. | reverse complement strand
TGTTCCTGATCGACGTGTTCGCGCCTGAGGGCAACGGCCCCAACGCGGCGGAGAGCGGCGGAAAGAAGGCCTTCAGCACCAGGTCGGCAATGGTCACAAAGGTGGCGATGATGACCGCATACACCGGGATACGCACCTGGTTCGGAACAATGGAGTTTATCACCGCGGCAATGGCGGCGGAGAAAAACACCACGATGGTGGTGGCGGCGCCCATTGCCAGACCGTTGACCACGCTGGTGGTAACTGCCAGGGTCGGGCACATCCCCAGAACCTGTACAAAGACTGGATTATTCTTGATCAATCCCTTCGAAAAGTGAGAGAGCATCGTATTACTGGGCATTATTCGGCCTCCTTTCCGGCCCGGTCGGCCAGCACCGCCAAGGCGGTATCCAGGGTGTTATTGATGCCGCTGACCACTGCCTTGGTGGATATGGTAGCGCCGGAGATGGCTTCGATTTCATTCTCTTCGGTGGACGCACTGCCGCCCTTTACATAACTGATTGCATCTTTCGGCTGCAGTCCCTGAAACTGCTGCTTGAATACCGAGTTATCGATATTCGCACCCAATCCGGGCGTCTCGCTGTGTTGAACAACTTCCATGCCCGTAATTCGTTCCAGGTCGGGACCCAACCCGACCAACAGGCGTATCTCGCCGCCGTAACCGGTAGTGACAACCCGCACCGCATAGCCGATCAGCGAACCGTCGGAAACGGCCCGGTAGATTTGCAGCCCCTCTGTGTCGATCAACTCGAATTCCGGAGCGGCTGCACTCTGGAACAGGGCTCCGAGCGAGCGCTCCAATGCAATTTGCTGATTGCGCTCGATGCGCGGCAGCAGCGCCGAATAGACCATGGCCAGCGCAGTACCGGATATAAGCGCTACAATCGTGAGCACGAGAATCATTTTTTTCATACCGCGGCTCCTTTCTCACGGCGGCTGCCGAAGGTGGTCGGGAGGGTATAGCGGTTGATCAACGGGGTAACTGCGTTCATCAGTAGAATAGAGTACATCACGCCTTCGGGAAAACCGCCGAAGAGCCGGATGATCACCACAATTATTCCCGCGCCTACTCCGAAGGCTACTTGCCCCCACTGGGTGTACGGCGAGGTAGCCATATCGGTGGCCATATAGAAGGCCCCCAGCATGAGTCCGCCGGACAAAAGATGGAAAAGCGGCGATGAATAACTCGCCGGGTCGATGAGATAGAACAAGCCGGAGAAGAGAAACACTGTTCCCAAGTATGCCCCGACCAGGCGCCAGTCCACAATCTTCAGGGCAACCAATACCAATCCGCCGATTATAATCAGCAGTGCACAGGTTTCGCCGATGCTTCCGCCCACTTGTCCGAGCAGTAATGCCTTCAGCGGAGTAGCAACTCCCTCGAAACGCGCCGCCGCCAGAGGAGTAGCCCCGCTGGCGGTGTCCGCTCCGCCGGCCAGCGAAAACAATACCGCCGGCTGGCTGTAGGTGGTCATCTTCACCGGGTAGGAGGCCGATAAGAAAGCCCGTCCGACCAGAGCCGGATTGAATATGTTGGCTCCGAGCCCCCCAAACACCTCTTTTCCGATGAAGATGGCCACAAATGCCCCCAGGGCAACAAAAATCGGAGACAAATCGGGCGGAACTACCATCACCAGCAAGAGTCCGGTGATAACTGCACTGCCGTCCGTAATACTGCGGATATTTTTACGCCGGATCAGTTTCACCATCAATTCCGTTATCACCGCTGTTGCGACCGATACAAAATAGAGTACAAGCACCTTGTGTCCGAATAGAAGTACGGAAAACACCGCCACCGGCAGCAGAGTGGCAATGACTATATACATAATTTTGGAGGTGCTGGCGGGCGAAAACAGGTGCGGCGAGGATGTGATTACATAGCCCTCTTTTTTTGCTGTCATAAATTTATCGCTCCTTTCACGGGCTTATAGGCCGCGAATATTGATGAAGTTCTTCGCATACCTTATCCAGGCAACGAGACGGATTTTCGCCGGACAGCTAAAAGCACACGCCCCGCATTCAATACAGGCGGTGGCATCATACTCTTTGGCTTCAGCATACTTCTCCGCCTTTGCCAGGGCTGCTATCCGCAGCGGTGTCAGATACATGGGACAGACCTTCACACAACGGCCGCACATAATGCACGGGCCCTCTTCGGGTACCGCCGGCGCCTGAAAGAGAAGGTATCCTGAGGAGCCTTTCATCACCGAGTAGTTGAGTGTCGGCAGGGCGATTCCCATCATAGGTCCACCGGCAATCATCTTCCGCGGCTCGCCCTTCACTCCCCCGCAGTACTCGTACAGGTCCTCCAGAGTAGTTCCGAGGGGCACTCGCACGTTTTTAGGAGATTCAATTCCGTCGCCGCTGACGGTGAGCACCCGCTCGATCAGCGGCTTGCCCAGGAAAAAGGCCT
>CAZAMY010000540.1:0-2415 GCA_964485995.1 uncultured Sediminispirochaeta sp. | reverse complement strand
AGGGCAAAACTGCGTGTTGGCCTTCACTCATCCCGCATTTAAGCGATAAATCACTAGATTACTGTATTCACGATGAACAAAAAGGTTTACCATACCCGGTGTCGGTTTCGGACCGATACCGGGGATATGAGCTGAATTACCTGAGCTTCCCCAGTTAATCTCATCTAAAAGGAACACTTCTATGACCGAATTAAGCTATGAGCACTTTATATCACTTATAAATAAAATCAAGATAAAACTGCCGCGCTTTGAACTGCCGAAACTGAGAATTCAGGATTTAACCGCCCGCCTGCCGATAGTGCAGGGGGGTATGGGCGTAGGCATTTCATTGTCAGGACTTGCTTCTGCGGTTGCAGAGAGCGGTGGAATCGGAGTCATCGCGGCCAACGGAATCGGAATGACAGAGCCTGACTATTTCAAGGATGGGCGCTCGGCCAATATCCGGGCCCTGCGCAAGGAAATTAGAAAGGCCCGGGAGAAAACCGATGGGATCATCGGTGTAAACATTATGGTTGCCCTGAATGATTTTCACGAATTGCTCGACACGGCAATTGAGGAGAAGGTTGATCTGATCATCATTGGCGCCGGTCTGCCGATAAAAAACATCCCTGTCGAAAAAATACGGGCGAACAATGTAAAGATCGCCCCGATCGTAAGTACCGAACGGGCTGCAGCCCTCATCTTCAAAATGTGGAAACGCATTTATAAGGATGTTCCCGATGCAGTTATTGTCGAGGGTCCGCAGGCGGGTGGGCATCTGGGAGTGCCGGAAGATGAAATTGACGATGAAGCCTACAAAATTGAGAACGTGGTACCGCAGGTGTCTGAAGCACTGGGCCCCTTCAAGGCGGAGTTTAATAAGGAGATACCGGTTATTGCCGGAGGCGGCATATTTACCGGTAAAGATATGTACAAAATCATGCGTCTGGGTGCAGAAGCGGTTCAGATGGGCACCCGCTTTGTAGCCACTGACGAGTGTGATGCGGACATACGCTTCAAAGAGGCCTATGTAGCCTCGCGCGCAGAGGACATCGGAATTATCAAAAGCCCCGTCGGTTTGCCGGGCCGGGCGATTATCAACAGCTTTTTATCTAAAGCCGCCACCGAGAAGCAGCCTTTCAAATGTCCCTGGCGCTGTCTGGCCGGATGCAAGGCCGATGATGCTAACTACTGTATTTCGATTGCCCTGAACAACGCTCGTAAGGGAAGACTGGAACATGGTTTTGCCTTCGTGGGAACAAATGCCCACCGGGTAGAAAAGATTGTACCGGTGTCGGCTTTAGTAGCGGAACTCGAAAACGGCTACCTCAAAGCGATGTTTGAGGCCGCCAAAGAGAAGGCCTTTGACCTGTTCGAACATATCCGCACATTGAAAGAAGAGTATTCACAGGTAGAAAAACGGCTGGCTGAGATCAACCGGACTGTGAGAGAAGGCGGAACAGCTGCGGTGCGTCAGGAGTACAAAAAGGCTGCCGCTCGGCTCTCCGAACTGCGGATAAGACTGACCGAAAAGGTATCCGAAACCTATTCTGTACTGAAAGACGCGCAGGTCGGTGCGGGGGCGTGAAAAATACTGTTCACAATCACTCACTTTTCGATATAATGGGCTGAAAATTCGTCTATACATGTGGGGGAAGCATTGGGATGATCAGCCGCGAGATTGAAGTGAGGCCACTAAAAGGGAATAGGGCGGATACGCGCGCCTTTATAGAGTTTCCAAAAACCCTGTACCATAGGAGTGAGCTCTATGTTCCTTTTTTTGATATCGATATGCGTGCATTGCTGAAAAAGCGGCACCCCTTCTTCCTGCATTCAGATGGCGACTGGCTGCTGGCGCGGCGCGGTAATGAGGTGGTCGGTCGCGCGCTGGTCACCGAGAACCGGCGCTATAATGACTATCATAAGACCAATTTTGCCTTTTTCGACTATTTCGACCTGGTAGAAGACCAGGAGGCAGCGGATGCTTTGCTCGCTTATATGTCTGACTGGGCCCGCAGTCGCGGCTACGATGCATTGGTCGGTCCTATGCTTACTGGTGGAGCCAGTGGTGCCGGAATATTGGTGGAAGGGTTTGAACAACAACCCGCCATGACCATGATGCGGTACAACTATCCCTACTACCGGACGCTGCTGGAGAAGGCAGGTTTCGAGAAATATGTCGATTTGCACTCATTTTCTATACCACCCGAAAGGTTTACCTTGTCCGAACGGATTACCCGGCTTGCCACTACTGTGTTAAAGCGGGGGCGTTTCAAGGTAATGCGGTTCAAAACAAAAGCTGACATCCGGCGAGTTGTCGAGGATATCAAAGGACTCTACGCCACGACCCTCAGTCATCATCTAGAGGATTATCCCCTCAGCGAAGAGGAACTCAACCAGGTAAAGAAGGAACTCTTGACCGTTGCCGATCCCGAC
>CAZAMY010000539.1:0-2417 GCA_964485995.1 uncultured Sediminispirochaeta sp. | reverse complement strand
GATTCCGGTCGGACAGCTGATGGAGCTGGTAGGTCAGAATGTGCCTCAGCGGTTCATTTTTCTCAGCGACAACGCCGGAAATCCGCTCAGGATTTATCATGATCTGGATGAAAACGGGTACGAGGATATTTTTCTGCTGCTGGTTGAGTTTCCTGAGGATGGCCGTGACAGTTCCCGTGGCGCACACACGCAGCAACTCCCCCGGGTTTCGAGCCCTGAGAGCGTTTCTGCTGAATCGGCTGAGCAGACTGCGGCGACAGAGACCGGAGCCGCAGGTCAGGAAGGCCGTCTCGCTCAAGCCTCCGACGAGAGCCGATCTCCCGAGCTTGAGCTGAAACCCGACGAGCCGCAGCCTGATGCGATTATCCACGACCGGAGAGTGGCCGCTTCCGACCTGGCAGATATGTCGCGGCTCTTTTCCGAGGAAATCCGCCCCCACAAGTTTTATCTGGCCCTCTTTCTGCGGACCCCCGGCGGGCTGGTCTCCATGTACCGGATCCCCCTGGGCAGCTGGTTTGTCTTCGAAGGGTTTCGCGGCTTCCAACTCAACGACCGGCGTACCATGCCCTACGCCGTCAGTATCTCCTTCCAAACCCACGAAGGCAAGGAGAGTCAGTGGGTCTGTTTCTCCAACTATAACCAGTTCTCCTTTTTCACCTTGAAAAACAGCATTTCGGTCGCCACCGAAATTCGCGACATCAACGATAACGGCATTGTCGATATTCTCGAATGGCGCAGAGTTTTCGAGGAGGGCACCGGCTACGAAACCTTTCTCACCTGGTACAAGTGGGATGGCAAAAAATATGCCCAGCACGATACCACCAACATTGTCCGAAACCTCAATCAGTTTTTGCACAACATCAGTACTCTGTTGTCTCTGGGAAAGTGGTCGCAGGCCTTTTCGCTTGTCCTGCCCGAGGATCAGTACCGTACACTTATGGATGAAAATATTTCTTTGGGGTCGCTTTTTATCAGTTTGTTTCCCTCTCTGCCCGGAAGAGATGCGACCGAATCACTATACGATGCGCAGCTCAAGGCCAAGATCGACCAGGGCGAGCGGGTTTTCAACACCGTGATCGTTCCGCGGGTACTGGAAAATCCCTTCGCCGGCGAAAAGCAAAGCATGCAGCCTGATTACCGCACCCGTTTTTCGATTCGCTTCATCCTGCGGGACGGGCGGTCCAGCGTCCGCGAATGCAGTGTCCGGATGAACGAGAACCCCTTCGCCGGCGCACAATATTTCATCGAGCCCCAGTAAACCAGCCGCGTGTACCAAGGCTTTGAACCACTACCCTTGCCAAGAGCTGCGCTGTGAGATAGATTGAACACATGAGCGCCTACGTTGTTGATGGTAGTTTTCCCATAAAAGGAAAAATCCGGGCCGGCGGCAACAAGAACTCGGCCCTCCCGTGTATTGCCGCCACCCTTTTAACAGATGAACCGGTTGTGCTGAAGCGCCTGCCGGATATTGAAGATGTACATGTCATGCTTGAAATCCTCACCACTCTCGGAGCCTCGGTAGAACGACTGGGGCCGAACGAGGTGCGGATTCAGGCAGCGGACATTGCCACTCACGAAATACCGGCTAAGCAGGCCAAGCACATCCGTGCTTCGATTCTGTTTGCCGGGCCCTTACTGGCCCGTACCGGTAAAGTGCTACTGCCGCCCCCCGGCGGCGATGTGATCGGCCGGCGGCGCCTGGACACCCATTTTCTGGCCTTCAGTGCCCTGGGCGCCCGGGTCGAGGTAGACGGCATGTTCAAACTGACCTCGAACAAGCTGGTCGGCGAGGATGTCTTTCTAGACGAGGCCTCGGTTACCGCCACTGAAAACGCCATTATGGCCGCCTCCCTGGCCTCCGGCACCACCATTCTTCGGAATGCTGCCAGCGAGCCACATGTGCAGGATGTTTGCCATATGCTCAACGGAATGGGTGCCAAGATCACCGGTATCGGCTCGAATATCCTTACGATCGAAGGCAGTAAGCGGCTGCAGGGCACCGAGTTCACTATCGGGGCAGATTTCATGGAGGTCGGATCGTATATCGGGCTGACCGCCGTTACCCGCGGCGAGCTGGAGATACAGGACGCCGGCCCCGAGCATCTGCGGGCTACCCGCATCGCCTTTAACAAACTCGGTATTCACTGGGAGCGAGACGGTGCCGATATCTTCGTGCCATCGGGACAGGACCTGCGGGTGGTCCCCGAGATGGGCGGGATGATTCCTAAAATCGACGATGCCCCCTGGCCGGGCTTTCCGGCCGACCTGACCAGCATCACCACGGTGGTGGCTACCCAGGTGGAAGGCACCGTGCTGGTGCATGAGAAAATGTTTGAATCGCGGATGTTCTTTGTCGACAAGCTGATCGGCATGGGCGCCCGTATTATATTGTGCGATCCTCATCGGGCGGTTGTCAG
>CAZAMY010000538.1:0-2419 GCA_964485995.1 uncultured Sediminispirochaeta sp. | reverse complement strand
AGCCCTTGCCCTCCCGGCCGCCATTGCCCTCCCGGCCGCCCGCCGGTCCAGAAACAGCTCAACCCCGGGCTGTGCCGTCCGGTCGTACTGCTTCAGATTGACCACGCCGGTGGCCGAATAGCGCTTCCAGTAGGCGTGGCGGACCGTCTGGCCCGGCCGGTACTCCGCCAAATGCGAAAAATAGGCCGTATCCTCCAGGTTGCCCCTCAGCTCTCCAGACAGAATCTCATCGCGGCTGGTGCGGGGAATATACCTGTGGTCGAGGGGAATCAGGCGCGGATACACATAAAAGGTGCGCTTCCACACCTTCAGGCCCACGTGGAAGATTCCCAGCAGATCGCTCACTATCAGCCGGTTCAGACCGACAATGTACACTCCCCGGTAAGGACAGCTGATGGGGACGGTAATCTCCCAGCGCTCCCCCGGTTTGAGTAGGAGATTATAACTAGTGCCCCCCGACTCATCGGCCGGTGTGGCGTTCACCGAATCTATCTGTATGCAGGCGGCGGGAATGCGGCTCTGGTTGGTCACGTAGAGATAGTAGTAGAGCACATCGTGCTTTTGCGGATGGTCGGTACTGAAGGTCTGACTGTATTTGAGGGCGAGCAGAGAAAGCAGCAGGTGCAGCGCATCCAAGAGCAGGAAACACAGCAGAAACCAGTACAGATAGGTAAAAAACGCCCCCAGATGAACGCTTCCCAACGAGAAGAGCTGCCCGACAAACAGCAGTATCACTACCACCGGCAGATTTATCCTAAAAGAGGTCATTGCCGCTGCTTTCCCCTCCTCAGGCTGCTTTCATAAAAGTCAGGTTCCCGCCGGAATCGGAATCTTATCCACAATCTGCCGGATAACCTCCTGGGCCGATTTCCTCTGCAGCTTCGTTTCGCCGCTCAGCTGAATCCGGTGCGCCAGTACGAAGGGTGCCAGTTCGATCACATCCTCGGGAATCACGAAGTCCCGCCCCTGCAGCGCTGCCCGGGTCTGAGCCGCCAGAAACAGCTGCTGCGTACCCCGCGGGCTCACCCCCAGCTTGATCGCCTCACTCTGGCGCGTCGCGTGCACTACCCGCAGCAGGAACCCTTCCACCTTCTCGTCTACTATCACCGTCCGCACCAGCCGGCGCACCGCCAGCACCGCCGCCGGACCGCTGACCGCCGCCAGTTCCCGCAGCGGACTCTCCTCCTTGAAGCGCCGCAGAATAGTGGACTCCTCCGTCAGCGAAGGATAGCCCAGCGAAAGTGACAGCCCGAAGCGGTCACACTGCGACTCGGGCAGCAGAAACGTCCCGGCAAAACTGGCCGGATTCTGCGTAGCCATCACGAAAAACGGCTCCGGCAGCCGGTAGGTCCGCCCGTCAACACTCACCGCCCCCTCGGCCATCGCCTCCAGCAGCGCCGCCTGCGTCCGTTCGGAGGCCCGGTTAATCTCATCCGCCAGCACGAACTGGTGCATTACCGCCCCCGGCTTGAAGACGAACTCCCGCCGCTCGGGCTCATACACCGTCATGCCGATAATGTCCCCCGGCAGCAGATCCGGCGTAAACTGCACCCGCCCTAAATCCAGACCACTGCTCTTCGCCAGCGCCATCGCCAGGGTCGTCTTGCCCACCCCCGGAATATCCTCCAGCAGCACATGCAGCCCCGCTAAAAACCCAATCAAAATCAGCTCGATCTGCGCACCTTTTCCGACAAACACACTCTCGACACTCGCTTGCAAGCCCCGAAACAGCTCGCCGGGCGCATCACTGTTTAATCCGTCCACGCTCATGCTGCAAGTGTACCTCATTTAATTGGGATATGGGATAAAAAAAATTCATTTCCATAGACGGCCGGGCCGAACGGGCGGCGCCCGAAGCACGCCGGGCCTGCGCCGGTAGCCGGCTGGTATCTACTCCGGCGAACTGGGCTTGTGCCTATCCGCTCGCCGAGCCCGCGGCCGCTTCACTTTATGCAGTAGGCCAAAGGCCGCCGCGGAGCTGCGCGGGTAAATGCGATAGGCGCGTTTGCGGACCTTCGGCAGCTTCGGAACTATCCGCACCCGCAGCAGGGCAAACAGGATGAGCAGGGCCAAGGGCAAGGCCATTGCGTAGAACAGGCCGGCCGGACCGAGCCGCGACATGAACAGCCCGCCGATCAAGGGCCCGGTCGCCGACCCAATCCCGTAGTACACAATTATCGCACCGGCAGCGTGCACCATCTCGTCCCGGTTCAGCTGATCGTTCATCATGGCAATCGAGAGTGAATAGAGGGGCATTGAGAAGCCCCCGAACACTAGCACCAGAGGAAACAGCATCACGCCGCTGGCCCGGGTCACTGCAATCAACAGCGCCGCAGCAAAGCCCACAATTGAACTCAGGAGAATGGCCTTACGGCGGTCACGGCGGTCTGAAATCCAGCCCAGGGGCCACTGGAAGGCC
>CAZAMY010000537.1:0-2435 GCA_964485995.1 uncultured Sediminispirochaeta sp. | reverse complement strand
CCCGCGGATCCGTCGTCCCGTCAGCAGCACATCCAGCCCGCCGCCGGCACACAGCACCGGCACCTCCAGCCGCTCCCGCCGCAGCCGGCCCTGGATCCGTCCCGAAAAACGGGCCGCTTCGTACAGGATTTCGGCGGTGTACCACTTGGCCCCAATCCCCATCTCGGCATCAAAGGCGATAAACTCCTCGTCGCCGGTTACATCGTGCATGTCCCCCAGCACCTTGATCCGGAACCCCGGCCACAGCCAGCGCAGCGGCGCCAACCCCAGCGAAGCCAGCCGCATCCCCCGCCCGGCCACAAACGGCGAGGTCACCACCAGCCCGTCAATCCCGCCATACCCGTCCAGCAGATACTTCACGCAAATCAGCGCCCCCAGACTCTCGCCCGCCAGAAACACCGGCCCGTCGAACTGCGCCCGCACCACCTGCCGCACAAACAGCTCCACATCCGCCGTAATCGCCGCAAAATCGCTGTAACCCCATTTCTTCTCGTATTTCCAGCGCCCGAAGCCCCGCAGCTCCGGCGCATACACATCCACCCCCGCCCGGTTCAGCGCCTCCGCCATCGCCGCATAGTTCTCGGCAAAGGCCCCGATCCCATGCACCCCTATCAGCGCCGCCCGCCCGCCGGCGCGCCACTCCCGGTAAAATAGTTCGGTCCCGTCAAAGCTCGTAAACACACTCATTGCAGGCAATTATAGTTTGGATCGCGCCACCACACAAGCATTTCAATATTTTTATAAAGCTTTCGTGCCTTCGCCCCATATCCACCCCAAGCGCCGCGGCCTCCGCGTCGAGCCGCTGTTTCACGGAAGGTAGGCAAACGGGTATAGCGAAACGCGCAGACCTAATCTCTCCAGTGTATAGCCAACCTGCAGTGCGCTGCCGGTATTGGCGGTGAATTTCACCTCGACCCCGCAGCGGATGTCGCCGCTGGTCAGCAGCTCCCAGGCCGGGTCACCTTCGGTCAGAGTTTGTCCGCCGTCAATTCGCCCCGTTGCTCCGGGACCGACCGAACCGGTGGAAAAACTGGTTACCGCAGTGCCCTCCGTGTAGATGTTACTGCTTTCGGCCTCCGCAATATACAGCGTGGCGGTCACATCCGGCAGTGCAGCAGTACTGCTCAGGTTTTCCACATCCATTCCTAGATCCAGCGACAACTCCAGATCACCGCCCTCCGGCACGTCCGGCACCGGATACTGCAGCTCAGTTCCGCGCTGCAGGACTATGTCGATCGAGCTCGAGGAACCGGCGATCGCTGCAAAGGGCATCAGATACAGATACTGATCTGTGTTCACGGGGACATTTACCTCGCGGCTGATATACTCCTGGGGAATGTTGGACAAAGCCCGGTACTCTACCGTATAGCGCGTGCGGCCGCTGCAGGCGACCAGCAGCACCAAGCTTAGGAACAGGAGGCTCTTTCGAAAAATGGTGCTCCTTTTCATTGAGGGGCTCCGGCTGTTGACAGGCGCAGCCCGACGCCCCATGACTGCGAATCGGTCAGGGGCGAGCTGTGCAGCGAACTGCTGATTCCGGCCCGCACACCAGCGAAACGGCGGCTGACCGCAGCGCTGAAGTTCCACACCCCCTGCCGCCCGCCGGCAAATTCCACGGTCCACTTACGGACGCGCAGCCGTAGAACCGCATGTGCCAAGCGGTACTCCCGGTGCAGCCCGCCATTTACAGCAACCGCCAGTTTAGCTTTTTCCAGGGGAATGATATAGGCGGCGCTGGCGTACAGCAGCGGATCGCTGCCGGCGTTCACCATTCGCTGTGTTTCACCGGCCGGAACCACGCTTCCTTCGATGATATCTATCCCGTAGAGGTTCAGCAGGCTGAGGCCGAAGCGCCAGGGATATGCGGTTACTGCGGCGCCCAGATCGAATCGCAGCCCACCGCCCCATCCGTTGCCGGGGTACATCAGCAGCATCCGGCTCTCGGTTTCCGCTTCGTTCGGCAGGCCGTTCGCGTCGGTTCGGGCGGTGAGCTGGTATTCGAGTTCGGCATAGGCAGTCCGGGTGTAGCCAATCAGACGCGGCACTATATAGAGGGTGTAGTCCGGTACGGCGGTCGGCAATTCGAACCGGTAGCTGAGCGAACTGGAGAGGCCGGAATCGAGCCCGATCTGCCCGTCTATCCGGTAGCGTGTGGAGGGCTGCATGGCCTCTCCGTCCAGTAGTGCCTGCATTGTATCGTTCGGGCGTATACGAAATCCGCTGGCGGCAAGAAACAGGCCGGTACGGCTGTGCCACGGCCCAGCGGCACAGCGGTAACTTATCATCGGCAGTGGAATTAAAGGCGAGCGCGGCAGAGATATTCCGGAGCTGCCGGGCATAGTAGTGAAGCTGAGCTCCTCGCCGCCGCTGCTCTCGAGCCTCAGCTGGTTCGCTTCGATAATAAACTTTATCTCTTCCGGGCTGCGGGAGGGCCG
>CAZAMY010000536.1:0-2441 GCA_964485995.1 uncultured Sediminispirochaeta sp. | reverse complement strand
GCAGTACGATTTTCCGCCCCGGAAATAAAACCACGAAAATCTAATCATTCAAGGAAGGTTAAAAGTGATCAACAAAAGAGATGCAATGCAAACGGAGCTGAAAGAGAAGATGCGCGGAGGGGATGGCACAATCACCATTACTCACCTGGTTGATAAAGATAAAATTAAGAATGGAAGATTGATGGCCAGAATCGATCTGCCGGTCGCTGCAAGCATCGGTCAGCACAGCCATGCGGGGGAAACCGAATACTACCTCATTCAAGAGGGAGAGGGTGAGGTACAGGAGGCTGACGGGGTGCAATCAGTTGGGCCGGGAGATGTGGTGATTACCGGTGATCAAGAGAGTCACAGTATAAAGAATATAGGTACTACCCCACTGATTATGATTGCCATTATTATTTTCGATTGACTACTTGCGGGAATCATTCGCTGCTTTCAGTTGCCTCGCGGTGAACCCTTTCAATTGCTTTTCTTACCGGTTCATCATACTCAGGAATAGCCCCGCTTTCGGAGGCAACAAACGAGCTGACCAGGGAGGCGAGATTGGCTGCCTTCTCGATGTCATCGGTGTAATAGAGTCCGAACAAAAAAGCCGCTGAAAAGCTATCGCCTGCGCCCACCGTGTCTACTACACTTACATCAATCACCGGAACATGAATATACTTATTCCCTCTGCCAACTGAAGCACCGTCTTTTCCGCGGGTGATGGCTGTGGTATGAATCCCCCAGTCTTCACTCATTTTGTCGCAAAACGCTCTATCAAGGATTTCCCTTCCATACAGGAGATCAGAAATAATCGGCACTTCCTCGTCGTTCAATTTAAGAATTGTACAATGCTCGAGAGACTGCGCTATAATCTCTTTGGAATAGTAGTCAAGCCGCAGATTTACATCGCAGAAGACCTCTTTTGGTGCAGCCGCTTTAAGCACTTCGGCCAGCACCCTGCGGTTATTCTCGGTTCTTTGGGCGAGAGACCCGAAGGCAAGCATGTCCCACCTGTCTGCCGCAATCGCCTTCATCTGAGAATCGGACAGTGCAATGGAGTCCCAGGCACTCCCCTCCCGGATGTCATATGTTGGCTTGCCGGCTTCATCCAGTTGAACCTCAACAGTCCCGGTCGAACGGTCTGGCTGGGTGGCAATAAAGCGGTCATTCACACCCTTCTGTTTCACCGCCTGCAGAGCTCGGACTCCGCGCTCATCGTCCCCCACCGCCGATACCATCGCCGAGTCGACTCCCATTTCCGCGAGATGGGAGGCCAGATTGAAGGGGGCCCCGCCTATATACTCATTGCCTCTGATGATGTCCCATAATACTTCGCCAAAAGCCAGTGTCTTCATTGAACTACTCATAGCACTACTCCCGCGTCAACTTACGATACTTAACCCGATGCGGCGTTTCGGCTTCCGCACCCAGACGCCGGCGGCGATCCTCTTCATATTCGGTATAGTTTCCATAGAACCAACGTACTGAACTATCCCCTTCGAAGGCAAGTATATGGGTGGCAATTCTGTCCAGGAACCAGCGATCGTGCGAAATAACCACTACGCATCCGGCAAACTCGAGCAGCCCGTCTTCTAATGCCCGCATAGTGTTGACATCCAGATCGTTGGTCGGTTCGTCCAGCAGGAGGCAGTTTGCCCCGCTTTTGAGCATCATCGCCAGTTGAACGCGGTTGCGCTCCCCACCCGAGAGAACTCCCACTTTTTTCTGCTGGTCAGCCCCCAAGAAATTGAAGCGGGAAACATATCCGCGCGAGTTCATTGCGCGTTTGCCCAGCTGTATCTCCTCTTTGCCGTCGGAGATCATCTCCCACACACTTTTATCCGGATCGAGGGCTTCACGCATCTGATCGACGTGGCCGAGCTGTACCGTATCTCCCACAGTTAAAGTCCCGCTGTCCGGGTTCTCTTTTCCGGTGATCATTCTGAAGAGGGTGGTTTTTCCGGCACCGTTCGGCCCGATAATACCGACGATTGCCCCCGGGGGAATCGAAAAGCTGAGATCATCCACCAAAAGGCGGTCGTCATACCCTTTTTTGACTTTATCGGCCTGAACTACAATGTCACCGAGACGCGGCCCCGGCGGGATAAAAATCTGCAGCTCGCTCTGGCGCTGCTCCTGGTTCTGTGAAAGCAGTTCTTCATAGGAGTTAATGCGGGCTTTGCTCTTGGCCTGGCGTCCTTTGGGAGCCATTCGAATCCATTCCAGCTCACGGCCGAGGGTTTTCTGCCGCTCGGTTTCGCGCTTCTCCTCGAGTTCCAGGCGCTGCCGTTTCTGCTCCAGCCAAGATGAATAGTTGCCGCGGTAGGGAATACCCTGCCCCATGTCGAGTTCCAGGATCCAGCCGGCGACATTGTCGAGAAAATAGCGGTCGTGGGTAACAGCAATAACTGTGCCGGAATACTGCTGCAGATGGTGCTCCAGCCACTCTACCGATT
>CAZAMY010000535.1:0-2442 GCA_964485995.1 uncultured Sediminispirochaeta sp. | reverse complement strand
AACATTATAGCATTATATGATCGAATTTACAACAAACAAGTTAGCGCTTATGGGGGCGCGCCCCCATCTAAAAAATTGTGGTTTGAGTGCTGATGTAGGGGAAGCGGATGCGGAAAGAGGGGGAGGGCGTGCGCGGCAGCGCTCCCTCCCTGTAGGGTCCCCCGTGAAAGGCTATTGGAGGTCCAGGCTGAGGGACAGTGTCTGACGCCGGCCCTGATTTGTATCAAAGACTATATCTTTTTCAACCGAAAAAATCCCGGCGTCTACTCTGATTGTATGGGTACCGGGGCTTACCTGGAACTCGACTCCATTGATGCGGTTTCCGTCTACATATACCCGCAGCTGTTTGTCCCAGTTATGGACGTTTCGGCTGATGGTTGAATCTGCCAGCTCAAGGCGCACTTGTATGCTGCTCGGCTGCAGGGAGAAATTCACGGTACGGTTTCGATCGAGTTCAACACGGGCTGAAGAGTCGCGATATCCGCCGGCGCTCACCTCTACCCGGTAGGTATCAGCTGGGTGGGAGCCGCTGTAGGGGGTTTGGCCGACCAGCTTGTTGTTTACATAGACGTCGGCACCGCGGATATTTGCATCCACCGCGAGCCGATAACTGCGGGAAGAACTGAGGTTGACCGGCAGGATCTTGGCATTGCTGGTCATTTCGATGGTGGTATTGTATTCCCCGCCGCCGGGCATACTTACGCGAACTTGGTAGGTGCCTGGGGTAAGCAGGATTGAAAAATTCGGCCGGGCATAGCCGGCAATTTCACCATTTAGATATACACGTGCGCCGATAACATCGGTCTGAATGGTCAGAGCCCCCTTCGCCTGTGAGAACACCGGCAGTGTGAGGCCAATCAACAGTAGAACTATGATAGATACGGTCAAAAGTGTCTTTCGCATAAATGATATCCTTTTTAGTGCTGTCTCTGATTTAGTGTAACGCGATTTCCGTAAAATACCACTATTAGTCAAATTTTGACTGATTTTTTCATCGAGGGTGTTATACTGCTGAGAGTGTAGAGTTCGTTCTGCACACCACACTTGGAATATAGGAGTAGGCTGCCATGAAGAAAAAACTTACCATTTTATTTATCCTGCTTGTCTTTATTGTGTCCGGAAGCTACGCGTTAAACCTTTCCCTGGGTATTAATGGGGCTTTGTATATTGACGATGGTGAATACGAAACATGGAACGAACGGTTCAGCGCTTTTCAGGATGGCGAAGGTATCTATTACGGTCTTATGGCCGAACTGCTGGGCGAGAACGTGGGGCTTGGTTTTAACTACTTTGCCAGTTTTTACGAGTCGAGTTTCGGGGTCGAAATGGTGGATACGGATGTGAATTTGAACTTGAGTTATCACCTGCTCGGTTCTACGGCCTTTCTCGATCCGTTCGGTGAATTGGGCATTGGCATGATTGCAAAGGACTACTCCGACTCTGAGTTTCGCGGAGACAACCCGATTACTGCGACCGGCTACTGGGATGCCGGACTCGGCTTAGGCGTGAACCTCGGGAATATCGGTGTGTTCGGTAAGTTTATCTACCACTTCAGCATGGGGGCGCCTACCGTGGAGGAAGAGGTTGTTGATGAGAACGGTGACGCAGTTACTGTTTCCTATGATCTGCAAGAGTACGCCCTAAAGCCCTACAAATTCGTGCTCGGCGCCAAAATTATCTTTTAGAAGAAGAGTAGGACACCAGCTCGATAGTGTAAGCGTCTTCGCCCATCATTTCGGCTACCTCGGCGCGGACAAGTACGTGGGGCTCCTCGACTGCGTACCAGAAGTGAGATTTTGGAAAAAAAGAGCCGATGAAGCCGTCGAGCCCCATCTGAACTTGATAGCACTCATAAGCGGTATTGTTGACCCGCAGTGTTTCGCGTCCGTCTACTTTTAGTTCGAGTTTGAATTTATCTGAGCCGTTCAGGAAGACGAGTTCGGCCTTGTCGTGGCTGTTCCAGGGAAAGCCGCGCAGACTGATGTCCAGACCGTTGCCGTCGCAGACCAGCAGCTCGCCCGGACCGGTGGGTTTGTTGTGGGTGAGCACTTCATTGATGCGGCTGACGGTGCTGTAGGTATTTTTCAGGCGTACCTCCGAATAGAAGACCTCCAGATTGTCAGCATACAGCTTGACCAGCATCTCTTTTGAGCCGGACTGCAGGTGGTAGCGGTAGTACGGGCGGGCGGCGGCCGGTCCGGTGTGCCCTGTGTCTTCTGGGTCGCCTTGCCCGGGCTCTACCAGGCGCATTTCGACATCTACCATTTCGCTGCCGTGCTCTGAGCTGCGAATGTAGGTAATCGACTCTTTTTCAGGGATCGAGGGGTTTTCTAGAATGATTTGGGCCGGCAGTACAGCGGCGACACTGACGAGCATGAACAGTGTTATGGTGGTGCGTGCAGGTGTGTGGAAACAGATTGAACTCATACATCGGTTCCTTGT
>CAZAMY010000534.1:0-2444 GCA_964485995.1 uncultured Sediminispirochaeta sp. | reverse complement strand
GCTGCTTTTGAAAAAGAGTACCAGTCATGGATAAGTGATTATACCGAAGTGAAAGAACTCGGCGGGCTCTACATTCTCGGTACAGAGCGTCACGAATCTCGACGAATCGACAACCAGCTGCGGGGCCGTTCAGGACGGCAGGGAGATCCCGGCGAGTCGCGCTTCTTCCTCTCCCTCGACGACGACTTGATGCGTCTGTTTGCCAAAGACAATCTCAAGAGTCTCATGGGAAGAATAGGTATGGACAGCGGCGAGCCGATTTACCACTCCCTCATCAATAAAGCCATCGAACGTGCCCAGAACAGGGTGGAGGAGCGCAACTTCGAAATAAGAAAACACCTGCTTGATTTCGACGATGTCCTCAATGAACAGAGAAAATTCATCTATGATCAGCGCGATAAGATTCTAAGTGACAAAAACCTCAAAGAGCGTGTGGTCAGCACTATTCGCGAACTCACCGAAGAGGTCATTCGCAACTTTACTCAAAACCGGGGCAACCTGGACACCGCATCCACCGATCTGGAACAGGATTTTCAGGCGAAGCTGTACTACCAACCCGACCTTAGCGGACTCGATCTGCACAAGGAGCCTGAGAGTGAGCTGGTGACCAAAATCGTGAACCGTATCGACCGGGAGATTCAGGAAAAAATTGATGCGGTCGGGGTTCAGCAGTTCAACGATTTTATCCGCTACAACTATCTGCGCCAGATCGACCAGCGCTGGCAGGATCACCTGGATGAACTGGAGGCTCTGCGGGAAGCGGTATATCTGCGAACCTATGGTCAGAAGAACCCGCTTCTTGAGTACAAGCTGGAAGGCTTTGATATCTTCGACACCCTCATCTATAACATTAGAGCTCAGATTGCCCGCATGGTAGTGAATGTAGAAATCAAACAACCAGAGCAGGCCCGTAGACGCCAGCCGGTGGCGGCGGCCCGTACCGCCAGCCATACTCAACTGGGACAGTTTGCCGGCGGAGCTCCAGCTGCCGGAGGGGGAGGCGGCGCCTCACAGCCCCAAGGCGCCCAGGTAAAACGTACCGTTCCCAAGGTGGGGCGTAACGACCCCTGTCCCTGCGGCAGCGGTAAAAAGTACAAACACTGCCACGGCAGATAAGCAGGGCTCTACTTGTAGAGGTAGCCCCCCAACGGGTTGACTGGGATGTTGTTCTTATACAGAGAAAAATGGAGATGCGAGCCGGTGCTGCGGCCGCTGTTGCCCATCGAGCCGAGCCGCTGCCCCTGGGCTATATACTGATTCCGGCTGACATCAATACTACTCAGATGGCCGTACAGGGTCTGAAAGCCGTGGTTATGTTTCACTACCACATACTTGCCGTAACCCCGAGGCTGGTTACCGACTGCAACCACTCTGCCAGCCATTGAGGCTTTAATTACTGTACCGGTTCGGTTGGCCAGGTCTAGTCCGTAGTGCATACGGCGTACACCGGTAAAGGGATCGTTTCGGTAGCCGAAGCCGGAGGTAAGCCGGCCGGCGGTGGGATAAATGAAAAGCGTCCCCATCGCTTTTTTATAGTCGTATTCACTTATTTCGGCGCCCGGGATGAACAATTTCTGTCCCGGTTGAATGAGCGCCGTCTGCAAATCGTTGGCATCCAGAATATTTTCCAGGGTCACATTGTAGCGATCGGCAATTTTATCCAGGGAATCCCCCCGCTGTACCGTGTACGGAACCCCATCAATATCCGGTATAGTTATTTCACTTCCGGCCATCAGCCGGCGCACATCGTCAATCTTGTTGAAGCTTATCAGCGTCCCCACATCCAGGTTGTGGTCCGCAGCAATTTCCGAAAGGGTATCGCCGCGTCTGACCGTATATGAACGGGTGGATACCGAGGTTACTATCGGCCGTTCGGGAAAACGAATGTCACCGGATCCCCGCGCCTCGGATTCCGGAGAAGCATACGCCAACATTTCGCCGGCTATCGTACCGTCGCTCTGCGGCAATACCGGCTCGAACTCCACAGCCAGACTCTGACTGTTCACTATCTGATAGGACCATATGGAGAGCATTATCACCAGCAACGCAACTCCGCCAATAATGAGCCACTTTCCGTCGAAATTGTTCAGTTTCGCTAAGCGCGGAAACTTCAACTCAGGCAGTTGCGGGGCTCGAAAGAGGCTGCCGAGCCGGGGTAATCGCGGAATAAGCGACCTAAGCTTCACCTTGCGAACCGATTGACGTTTAAGAAGCGAATCCTTTTCTGTCGGGACTGCTCGCCGGGATACTCGTTTGTTTCTGTATCTTTGGTTGTTAAACATTGTTATGCTCATATCTCTTAATATCCATATCGACAAAACAGAAGCTTCATATTAATATTTTTGTAGCTATGAGATCACCATTCACGCATATACTAATGACAGCTTTAGGCGTTTGTGTAGTAGCCCTTGCATTATATGACGTAAAGTACATTGAAGGCAAAT
>CAZAMY010000533.1:0-2446 GCA_964485995.1 uncultured Sediminispirochaeta sp. | reverse complement strand
AAGCTGGCCACCAACGCAGTGCCGATAGCCAGGGTGCTGGCGGATAAACTGCGCGGACGCGAGCGGGAATACGAAGGCTTTTTCAGCGGATCGGCCACCAAGGCCGGCGAGCAGTTCGTCGGCGGCACCGGTCTGAAAGCGGCCTAAGCGCGGGCCCGCTACGATGCGGTGGTCTCGTATACGGAGTTCACTACCGCCTTTCCGATTATGCCGACAGCCAAGAAGGTCAAGCTGAAGCTGATTGCCGACCGGCAGAGCGGCCGGATTCTCGGCGGACAGGTGGTCAGCGGCCAGCCGGTGACCGACAAGGTCGACCAGATAACTATGGCCATTCAGTTCAGGATTACCGCCCGGCAGCTGTTAGGTTTCAGCTACTCCAGCCAGCCGTGGCAGTCCTTTTATCCGGCCCACAACTTGCTGGTGAAGGCCGCCGAGGGTTTGGTGGCCAAAATGGATGCCCCTGAGCGGGTAGCCGTACGGGGTTAAACAGCCGGCTCACTGTGCATTTGGCTGCGTCTCTACATACCCTTTCTCGCGGGCGTAGTTGTCGATAAGCTCGATAAACTGCGCCCCGTACTGCTTCATTTTCTTGCGCCCGACCCCGTTGATCCGCAGGAAAGACTGCCGGTCGCGGGGTAAATCACTGGCCATCTCCTCTAAACTCGCATCCGAAAACACCATGTAGGGGGCAATGCCCTTCTCGCGCGACAATTCGAGCCGTTTTTCACGCAGGAGTTCGAAGAGTTCGGTTTCGATTTCGCCGGTGGCTGCAGCTCCGCCGGCCCGTCCGGTGGCCCCTGCGGCCGAGCTGCCCCGCTCCGCGGCAGGCTTCGAGCCGCCCCGCTTCAGCAGAATAGCCGGTTGCGTACGCCGGACCACCTGAAAGGGAGCCCGGCCGAATAGAATGTCCCGCCCGGCGGGGCTCATACTCAGGGTCGGATACCGGCCGCCCTCCTGCACCAGGGCGCCGCGGCTGACCAGGTCACTGAGCACCTGCTGCCAGTGCTTTTTCGGCCGGCCCCGGCCGACACCGAAGGTCGGCAGATCGTCATGGCCGCGCTCGCGGATTTTTTCCGTGTCACTGCCCTTCACAATATCCACGATGTGTCCGGCGCCGAAACGCTCCCCCGTCCGGGCCACCGCCGACAACAGCTTCTGGGCGTCCACAGTAAGGTCCTCGGTACTGGCCTGATCGGTGCAGACATCGCAATGCCCACAATTTCCCGGATACTCCTCATCGAAATGGTTCAAAAGTTGTGTGCGCCGGCAGACGCTGCTCTGGGCATAGCGCAGCATGATCTCGAGGTTGCGGCGCCCCCGGGCCGCCTCGGCCGCATCCTCTATTTGATCGATAAAGTAGCGCTGGGTGCGGATGTCCCCCGCCGAGAAGAGCAGCAGGCAGTGCGACAGCAGCCCGTCGCGGCCGGCCCGGCCGGTCTCCTGATAGTAGGCCTCCAGGCTCTTGGGCAGGTCGCCGTGCACCACAAAGCGCACATTCGACTTATCGATGCCCATCCCGAAGGCGATGGTGGCCACAATCACATCGGTTTCGTCCCGGACAAACTGCTCCTGGTGGCGGCGGCGGCTTTCGTCGGGCAGTCCGGCGTGGTACGGCCGGGCATTCACCCCGTTTTTTTCCAGAAACTTGCTGGTGGCCTCGACATCGGCCCGCGTGCTGCGGTACACAATGCCCGCCTTCCCCGGACGGTCCTGTACAAAGGCCAGAATCTGGTCCAGAACGCCCTCCTTCGCCATCACCCGGTAGAACAGCTCGGGACGGTCGAAGCTGGCCCGCACCACAAAGGGGGCCTTCATCTTGAGCTTCGTCAGAATGTCGTCCTGCACGGTCCGGGTGGCGGTGGCGGTAAAGGCGGCGATGCGGCAGCCGGGAAACTCGCGGCGGATCTTGGAAAGCTCCAGGTAATCGGGCCGGAAGTCGTGGCCCCACTCGCTGATGCAGTGGGCCTCGTCGATCACGCACAAGCCCGGCTCGAACTCTTTCAATCTGCTCCGAAACTTGTCAGATGCAAAGCGCTCCGGACTGATGTACAGCAGCTTGATCTGCCCGGCGTGCAGCCGCCGATAGACCGCCCGGATCTCCTGCTCGTTCATACTGCTGTTCAAAAAGGCCGCCGCCAAGCCCAGCTCCTGGGCCGCCCCCACCTGGTCCTGCATCAGTGCAATCAGCGGACTGACCACCACCGTCAGCCCGTCCATAAGGATGCCAGCCAGCTGGTAACAGAGCGACTTGCCCCCGCCGGTGGGCATCGACACAAAGGCATCCGAGCCGGCCAGCAGCGCCTGCACCACTTCCTTCTGGTTCGCCCGGAACTTCGAGAATCCGAAGTACTGTTTTAAGGCGCGCCGCAACTCTTTCTCTGCAACCTTCGGCAACTCGCGCATGTCACTCGCCCCGGTTCACCTGCAGCTGAAAGACATCCGGCCG